>NZ_JACVVH010000001.1:0-209199 GCF_016647865.1 Pseudomonas sp. S60
GGAGCGAGCGCAGCTCGCGATGCGCCGCGCGGGCGGCGCTCGATCTCACAGACGCAATTTCACCCGCTTCCCAACAGCCTCACCTATTGCTCAAGACCTACCTCACACCACTCCCCATTCACCAGCCGACGCAACCCCAGCGGGTTGTCGTCACGCAGCGCCTCGGGCAGCAGCGCCTGCGGATAGTTCTGGTAGCACACCGGCCGCAGAAACCGGTCGATTGCCAAGGTCCCCACAGACGTACCCCGAGCATCCGAGGTGGCCGGGTATGGCCCACCGTGCACCATGGCGTCGCAGACTTCGACGCCGGTGGGGTAGCCGTTGACCAGAATGCGCCCGACCTTTTCCTCAAGTAGCGGCACCAGCCAGGCAAACGCGGCAAAATCCTCTGGCTCGCCGATCAACGTCGCGGTCAACTGACCCCGCAGGCCCTGTAGGGCACTGCGCAACTGCTCATTGTCACGCGCCTCTACCGCCACCGTCGTCGGGCCGAACACTTCTTCCTGCAGCAGCGGGTCCGCCTCCACCAGCAGGCCGGCTTCGGCCTTGAACAACTGCGCCCACGCCTGGTTGCCCGCCTGCGGCTGGCCGGCCAGGTGTTCGATACCGGCATGGGCGTGAAGGTGTTCCAGGCCACTGACGTAACTGCGCAAGCCCCCGGCATTGAGCATGGTCTGGCCGGCCTGTTGCTGAAGGTGGCCGCCAAGGTCCGCAAGCAGCTGGCTGTAGGCAGGCGATTGCAGGCCTATCACCAACCCCGGGTTGGTACAGAACTGCCCAGCCCCCATGCACACCGACCCGGCCAGCTCGCGCGCAATGGCTTCGCCACGCTTGGCCAGCGCACCCGGCAGGATGATCACCGGGTTGATGCTGGACATCTCGGCAAACACCGGGATCGGTTGCGGGCGTTCGGCGGCCATGCGACACAGGGCATCGCCACCCTTGAGCGAGCCGGTGAAGCCCACCGCCTGAATGGCCGGGTGCTTGACCAGCGGTTCACCCACGCCAGCCCCGAACACCATGTTGAACACGCCCTTGGGCATACCGGTGCGGGCCGCCGCGCGCTCAATGGCGCAGCCGACCAGGTCGGCAGTGGCCATATGGCCGCTGTGCGCCTTGAACACCACAGGGCAGCCTGCCGCGAGCGCAGCGGCCGTGTCACCCCCCGCGGTAGAGAAAGCCAGCGGGAAGTTGCTGGCGCCAAATACGGCTACAGGGCCTACGCCAATGCGCATCTGCCGCAAGTCCACGCGCGGCAGTGGCTGGCGATCCGGCAGGGCCAGGTCGATGCGCGCGCCTAGAAAGTCGCCCCGGCGCAGCACTTGGGCAAACAGGCGCATCTGCCCGCTGGTGCGGCCCCGCTCGCCCTGGATGCGGGCAGGCGGTAACGCCGTTTCACGGCACACGATGGCGACGAAGGCGTCATCCAGCGCGTCCAGCTCTGCGGCGATGGCGTCGAGAAATTCGGCGCGGCGGGCAGGCGCCAGCTGGCGGAACGTTACGAATGCGGCCTGTGCGGCCTTGGCCGCCTGGTCCACTTCGGCGTCCGTGGCCTGGGCGAAGCTGTAGGGCAGGGGCTCGCCCGTTGTGGCGTCCAGGCTTTGCAGACGCTGTAGGCCGGCGGCGCTGCGCTGCCCGGCGATGAAGTTGTGGCCAAGAATGTCCGGCATCTGGAACTCCTAGAGGGGAAGGGTCAGGTAATGGGTGCGGGGTTGAACAGGGTGATGTCGTTGTGCAGGCGGTGCCGTTCAGCCCAGGTGCGCTTGCGCCCGCTGGCGACGTCCAGGTAGTAGTGGAACAGCTCCCAGCCCAGCGCTTCGATGCTGCTGCGCCCCGTGGCGATGCGCCCGGCGTCGATGTCGATCAGGTCCGGCCAGCGCTGCGCCAGCTCGGTGCGGGTGCACACCTTCACCACCGGCGCCATCGCCAGGCCATAGGGAGTGCCGCGGCCTGTGGTGAATACGTGCAGGTTCATGCCGGCGGCCAGTTGCAGGGTGCCGCAGACAAAGTCACTGGCTGGGGTGGCGCAGAAGATCAGCCCCTTGCCATTGACGCGTTCACCGGGGCCAAGCACCCCCTGGATCGCGCCGCTGCCAGACTTGACGATCGAGCCGAGTGCTTTCTCGACGATATTCGACAAGCCACCTTTCTTGTTGCCCGGTGTGGTGTTGGCGCTGCGGTCGGCTGCCCCCTGTTGCAGGTAGCGGTCATACCAGTCCATTTCGCGCACCAGGGCATCGGCAACCTGAGGGTCTTGGGCCCGGGAAGTCAGCATGTAGATCGCGTCACGTACCTCGGTCACCTCCGAAAACAGCACGGTGGCACCGGCCCGTACCAGCAGGTCTGCCGCGTAGCCTAGCGCCGGGTTGGCGGTGATGCCCGAGAATGCATCACTGCCACCGCACTGCATGCCCAGGATCAACTCACTGGCCGGTACAGCCTGGCGCCGGCGTTGGTCGAGTTTTTTCAGGCGGATTTCGGCCAGCGCCATGATCTGCTCGATCATTTCGGTAAAGCCCAGGCTTGCGTCCTGCAGGCGGTACAGCCAGGGTTCGCTCAGGTCGACGGAAGGGTCGTTGTCGTGCATCACCTGCCCGGCCTGGAGCTTTTCACACCCCAGGCTGATGACCAGCGCTTCGCCACCCAGGTTGGGGTTGCGCGCAAGGTTGCGCACCGTGCGGATCGGGATGTAGGCATCGCGGGCATTGATCGCCACGCCGCAGCCGTAGCTGTGGGTGAGGGCGACCACGTCGTCCACGTTGGGGTAGCGGGGCAGCAACTCGTCGCGGATACGCTTCACCGCATGCTCCAGCACCCCGGTGACGCACTGCACGGTGGTGGTGATGCCGAGGATGTTACGGGTGCCTACCGTGCCGTCGGCGTTGCGGTAGCCTTCGAAGGTATAACCTTCCAGGGGCGGCTGCGGCTGGGGTACGGCGTCGCAGCGGGGCAGGCTGGCCAGCTCGGGCGCGGCCGGCATGGCCAGCTGGCTTTCCTGCACCCAGCTACCCTGGCGCAGGTCCTCCAGGGCATAGCCAATGACCTGGCCATAGCGCCTCACCGCGTCGCCCCGGGCAATCGGCACGGTGGCCACCTTGTGGCTCTGCGGCACGGCTTCGACCAGGGTCAGGCCATCGGCAAAGCGTGCGCCTTCGCCCAGGCCACCGTCGTTGACCACCACCACGACATTGTCGTCGTCGTGCAGGCGCACGTAGCGGGGCGATTCAGAGTGTTCGATCAGCTGCATGTTCGGGCCCTACTGTTCAGGTTCTCAGGCTTTTGTACATCCGCCCGCGCCGGCATTGGCCGGCCCGGGCGTGTTCGCTCAGTGCGGCGGGCTGGCCAGTTGCGGATTGGCCGCAGGCTCTGGGCGTGGCTTGGGTGGGTCTTCGCGCAGCTCGATGCGCTTGATGGGGCCGACGATCACCAGGTAGCTGAATACCGCCACCAGTGCATTGGCCCCCACGTACACCAGTGCCCACTTGAACGAGCCGGTGGCGCTGATGATGTAGCCGATAACGATGGGGGTGGTGATCGAAGCGATGTTGCCAAACGTGTTGAACAGCCCGCCAGACAGCCCGGCGATCTGCTTGGGCGAGGTGTCGGCCACCACCGCCCAGCCCAGTGCACCAATGCCTTTGCCGAAGAAGGCGAGGGTCATGAAGCCCACCACCATCCATTCGGCGTCAACGTAGTTGCAGAACACCATGGTGGTCGACAGCAGCAGGCCACAGACGATGGGCAATTTGCGTGAAAAGGTGAGCGAGTTGCCGCGGCGCAACAGCCAGTCCGAGATTACCCCGCCCAGTACCCCGCCAATGAAGCCGCAGATAGCCGGTAACGACGCGATGAAGCCCGCCTTCAGAATGGTCATGCCGCGCTCCTGCACCAGGTACACCGGGAACCAGGTCAGGAAGAAGTAAGTGATGGCGTTGATGCAGTACTGGCCCAGGTACACGCCCAGCAGCATGCGGCTGGTGAGCAGTTGCTTTACGTAACCCCATTTAGGCCCGTCATTGCCACGCTTCTGGTCCATGTCCACCAGGCCGCCGTTCTGCTCGATGTGCTCCAGTTCGGCAGGGCTGATACGCGGGTGCTGGCGCGGGTTGTAGATGGTCTTGAGCCACACCATGGAGAACACGATACCCAGGGCACCCATGACCACGAACACGTGCTCCCAGCCGAAACTGAATACGATCCAGCCCATCAACGGCGCGAACAGTGCAGTGGCAAAATACTGCGCCGAGTTGAAGATCGCCGAGGCGGTGCCTCGTTCCTGGGTCGGGAACCAGGCCGCGACGATCCGCGCATTGCCCGGAAACGACGGCGCCTCGGCAAAACCGACCAGAAAGCGCAGGGTGAACAGGGTGACAACGGCCCAGGCCACCGGCAAGCCGCCGACAAACCCCTGCAGCAGGGTAAACAGTGACCAGGTGAAGATACTGAACGCATAGACGTTCTTCGAGCCGAAGCGGTCCAGCAGCCACCCCCCCGGGATCTGCCCGGCCACGTAGGCCCAGCCGAATGCGGAGAAAATATAACCCAGGGTAACGGCGTCGATGCCGAGGTCTTTCTGCAGGCTGGAGCCTGCGATGGCAATGGTGGCGCGGTCTGCGTAATTGATCGTGGTCACCAGAAACAGCATGAACAGGATCAGGTAGCGCACATGCGTCTTTTTAGTCGCTTGCATGCAGTTGTACTCCCACTAATTATTGTTGTGCGGGGTATTGAGATGTAGCCGGAGCGAGGTGTGCTCACTCCGGGTGCGGCGGAGGCAGGCCGCTAACGGGGTTACTGTGGTCCCATCTTGTCCATCAAGGCTGCCAGCATTTCATACTCGTCGGCGCTCAGGTCGGTCAGCGGTGTACGCACCGGGCCTGCGTCGTAACCGGCAATACGGGCGCCTGCCTTGACGATGCTCACGGCATAGCCGGCCTTGCGGTTGCGGATGTCCAGGTAAGGCAGGAAGAAGTCGTCGATCAGCCTGGCCACGGTGGCGTGATCTTCGCGGGCGATGGCGTGGTAGAAGTCCATCGCGGTTTTGGGGATGAAGTTGAACACCGCCGATGAATAAACCGGTACGCCCAGCGCCTTATAGGCCGCGGCGTACACCTCGGCGGTCGGCAGGCCGCCGAGGTAGCTGAAACGCTCGCCCAGGCGGCGGCGAATCGACACCATCAACTCGATATCACCCAGGCCGTCCTTGTAACCGATCAGGTTGGGGCAACGCTCGGCCAGTTGCTCGAGCAGTGTGGCGTTGAGGCGGCAGACGTTGCGGTTATAGACCACCACGCCGATGTTGACCGATTTGCACACGGCTTCGACATGGGCGGCTACCCCATCCTGACTGGCTTCGGTGAGGTAGTGCGGCAGCAACAGCAGGCCCTTGGCCCCCAGGCGCTCGGCTTCCTGTGCGTATTCAATCGCCTGGCGGGTGGCACCACCGACGCCGGCCAGAATAGGTACCGACGTTGCGCAGGTGTCCACGGCAGTTTTGATGACCTGGCTGTATTCACTGGCCGCCAGGGAGAAGAATTCGCCCGTACCACCCGCAGCGAACAGCGCGCTGGCGCCATAGGGCGCCAGCCATTCCAGGCGTTTGACATAGCCGGCCTGGTTGAAGTCGCCATGGGCATTGAAGTCGGTGACGGGGAAGGAGAGCAAGCCGTGGGAGAGGATGGATTTCAGTTCTTGTGGGTTCATTGTTATTGGCATCCAGACGCTTGGGTGAAAGAGGTGCTGTTTGTGAGAGGTAAGTTATCGTACAACCTAAACGATGACCAGTCCTTCTTTTAGATTTTCTCAGGCGGGGAGTGCGCGTCTTTTAGAACGCTCAGTGGACATGCGCTGGATGGGCGGGAGTAATTGGATACGCGGGTTCACCTGTGGTCAGGTGATCGTATGTCTATCAGCGTGGCAGCGAATCAAACGAACGGGGCGGCATTGCGCCGCCCCATGGTCATGTCCGAGCAGGATGCAAGTGCTCAGGCAGCCTGCTGACGCTTGCCCTGAGCTTTGCGTACCTGGGCGCGGCATGCATCACCGAACGCCTGGAAGATCTTGATCGAATCAGGGTTTTTCGCCGCCTGCCATTCCGGGTGCCATTGCACGGCGAACAGGAAGGGCGACAGGCTCGGTGCATGGATGGCCTCCACCAGGCCGTCTTCAGCCTGGGCAATGGCCTCTATACCCTCACCCAAATTGCGCAGGCCCTGGCCGTGCAGAGAGTTCACGCGAATTTCATCGGTGCCCAAGGTGTGCTGCAGCCAGCTGCCTGGCTGAATCTTCACCCCGTGTACCTGGGCGTATTGCACTTCAACCGGGTCTTCCGGGTTTTCCCGGTGATCGTTGAAACCAGGTTCTGCGTACACCTTCTGGTAGATGTCCCCACCCAGGGCAACGTTGATTTCCTGCATGCCGCGGCAGATACCGAAGATGGGCAGCCCGCGCTTGATGGCGGCTTTGACCAGGGGGATATCGAACAGGTCACGGTTCGGGTCCTGGCCTTTCCCCGGTGTTTCGTTCTGCTGGCCATACAGCGCCGGGTCGATGTTGCTGCCCGCGCCAGTCAGATAGACGCCGTCGGCCATGTCCAGGTAGGTGTCCAGGGCATCGGTACCGCAGCAGGTAGGTACCAGCACAGGGACGCAGCCTGCAAACTCAACCAGCGGGGTGATGTATTTATGGGTCATGACCTGGTAGTCATGGCCTTTGCGCTCTTGGGTACCCATGGTCATCAGGACGACGGGCTTGCGCAGGGAGGGTTGCTTGTTGCCAATGTTGCTGTTGGACATATGTCACCTTGGGACAGGCTGAACCTGTCGTTGTTGTGCAGGCGCACAGCGCGGGGCCTTGGGTGCAGCCTGTGGCCCCGAGCACTGCCGGCTCGTCATGGGCGACGATGCCGGTCGGGGCCTGTGGCTAGAGTGCCAGAGCCGTTCAATATGTCAAACGACCGATAAGGCGCATACCGCCCGTAATCGCGGGTCCAAGCGGTGTGAAAACGATCTAAACCCTGTGCCTGTGAGGGTTTTCCAGCTACGGAGGTCAATAATATTTAACGATGCAGTCGGCTCATTGCAGCCATGCAAAGAAGCCTGCCTGTGCATTGACCCACGCGCTGCGCCGCGCCAGCATGGCCTGACAATACCCACCAGGAGGTTCTGATGTCCGCACCCTCAGGCGGCGCCGTTGCGCGCATTCCGTTTACCGAGCTGCAGGCACTGCTGCAGGGCATTTTCGAGCGCCATGGGTGCAGCCAGGCGGTGGCGCAAGTACTGGCCAGCAACTGCGCCAGCGCCCAGCGTGATGGCGCCCATAGCCATGGCATCTTCCGCATGCCCGGCTACGTATCGACCCTGGCCAGCGGCTGGGTGAACGGCCGCGCCACGCCTCAGGTCAGCGACCTGGCGGCTGGGTACGTCAGCGTCGACGCCGGGGGCGGCTTCGCGCAACCGGCGCTTGCCGCTGCGCGGGAACTGCTGGTGAAAAAAGCGCAGACGGCCGGTATCGCCGTGCTTGCCATCCACAACTCCCACCATTTTGCAGCGCTGTGGCCTGATGTAGAGCCGTTCGCCGAACAGGGCCTGATCGCCCTGAGCGTGGTCAACAGCATGACCTGCGTGGTGCCCCATGGCGGGCGCAAGCCGCTGTTCGGCACCAACCCCATCGCGTTCGCCGCGCCCTGCGCGGGGCACCCGCCGATCGTCTTCGACATGGCCACCAGCGCCATGGCCCATGGTGATATCCAGCTTGCCGCCGCCGCAGCGCAGCCGTTGGCCGCGGGGATCGGCGTAGACAGCCAGGGCGACCCTACAACCGATGCCAAGGCAGTACTGAACGGGGGCGCCTTGCTGCCCTTTGGTGAGCACAAGGGCTCGGCCCTGTCGATGATGGTGGAGTTGCTCGCTGCGGGCCTGACCGGTGGGCATTTTTCGTGGGAATTCGACTGGGCACAGCATCCGGGCGCCAAGACCCCTTGGACTGGCCAGTTGATTATCGTCATCAACCCAGGCCTGGGCGCAGGCCGACCGTTTGCCGAGCGCAGCCGGGTGCTGGTGGAGCAGATGCAGGCGGCGGGCTTGACGCGCATGCCGGGCGAGCGGCGCTACCGTGAGCGCGAGGTGGCCGAGCGGGAAGGGGTGGCCATGACCAAGCAGGAGTTGCAGGGGCTGAAAGCCCTGCTTGGCTGACCCGGCCACCTCGCGGGCGAAAGCGCAGCGATAACATGCAGGGGTGCACACACAACCGTGCACGATAGTGGATGTTCCTGAGCACGCACTCCGGGTATGCTCAGGCCTGCCTTTTCGAACTGTCCTGATCCAAGGAGCTGCACGCTGTGTTCAAACATGTCGATGCCTACGCCGGCGACCCGATCCTCTCGTTGATGGAAACCTTCAAGGCCGACCCCCGCGCCGACAAGGTCAACCTGAGCATTGGCCTTTATTACGACGAGGCCGGCGTGGTGCCGCAGCTGGCTGCCGTGGATGCCGTCGAAAAACGCCTGGCCGGGCAGGACCACGAAGCATCGCTGTACCTGCCCATGGAAGGCCTGGCCAGCTATCGCCAGGCGATCCAGACACTGCTGTTCGGTGCCGACCACCCGGCGGTCACGGGCGGGCGCGTGGCTACCGTGCAGACGGTCGGGGGCTCCGGTGCACTGAAGGTTGGCGCGGACTTCCTCAAGCGCTATTTCCCTGAGGCTGAAGTGTGGGTCAGCAACCCTACCTGGGACAACCACCGCGCCATTTTCGAGGGTGCAGGCTTCAAGGTGAACAGCTACCCGTATTTCGACCAGAACACCCGCGGCGTCGATTTCGACGGCATGCTGGCCACCCTTCAGGGCCTGCCGGCCCACAGCGTCGTACTGCTGCACCCGTGCTGCCACAACCCGACCGGTGCCGACCTCGACCAGCGCCAATGGCAGCAGGTGGTTGAAGTGGTCAAGGCGCGGCAACTGATCGCGTTTCTCGACATTGCCTACCAAGGCTTTGCCGAAGGCCTGGTAGAAGACGCCCACGCCATGCGTGAAATGGCCAGCGCCGGTGTACCGTGCCTGGTCAGCAATTCGTTTTCGAAGATCTTCTCGCTGTATGGCGAGCGCGTAGGCGGGCTGTCGGTGGTTTGCGAAGACCAGGCCACCGCCCAGCGCGTGCTTGGCCAGCTCAAGGCCACTGTTCGCCGCAACTATTCCAGCCCGCCCAGCTTCGGCGCCCAACTGGTGGCCGGTGTGCTCGGTGATGCCGCGCTCAATGCCCAGTGGGTGGCCGAAGTAGAGGTCATGCGCAAGCGTATCCTCGACATGCGTCAGGCCCTGGTGGATGCCTTGGCCGTGCTGTTGCCCGGCCAGGACTTCCAGTTCTTCTTGCGTCAGCGTGGCATGTTCAGTTACACCGGCTTCAGCGTCGAGCAGGTACGAAGGCTGCGTGACGAGTTCGGTGTCTACCTGATCGACAGCGGCCGCGTGTGCATGTCTGGCCTGCGCCCGGCGAACCTGCAGCGCGTTGCCGAGGCGTTTGCTGCTGTGCAGAAGTAACGTTGCGGCGGGCGGCTCTGAAGTCTGCACGATCAGAGCCGCTCGCTACTGCGCTTGTACAGACAAGTGCAACCGCCCCTCCGAAAAAGGCTTCGCAAGTGCAACCTTTCAGTGCACAATCGCGCCCCTCTTTTCCGGTTGAGTTGGGCGGAGCCGACATTTCGCCATTCTCAGCCTGTTACAGTCTTGCGAGTGGAGCTTCACCCGGAATGAATGAGCAGGCCCAAGGCGTTCAGCAACGCCATGCAGAATCGACCGCCGCCACTCTTGGCAACTGGTCGCGTCACGACACTACCTGGATGCTGGGCCTGTTCGGCACAGCCATTGGCGCCGGAACCCTGTTCCTGCCCATCAATGCCGGTTTGGGCGGCTTCTGGCCGTTGCTGGTGCTGGCCGCACTGGCCTTCCCGATGACCTATTATGCCCACCGCGGGCTGACCCGTTTCGTGCTGTCCGGGCGCAACGGCGGGGACATCACCGAGGTGGTCGAAGAACACTTCGGGATCAAGGCCGGTGCCTTGATCACCGTGCTGTACTTCTTCGCCATTTTCCCCATCCTGCTCATCTACAGCGTTGCCCTGACCAACACCGTCAGCAGCTTCATGGAGCACCAACTGCACATGGCGCCGCCGCCCCGCGCCGTGCTCTCGCTGGTGCTGATCCTTGGCCTGCTGGCGATCGTGCGCTGCGGCGAGCAAGCCACGGTGCGCATCATGAGCCTGCTGGTGTACCCCTTCATCGTCGCCCTGGCGCTGCTGGGCCTGTACCTGGTGCCGCACTGGACGGGCGGCATCCTCGACAGCGCCCACCAGGTGCCGAGCGGGTCGGCGTTCTTGCACACCGTTTGGCTGGCTATACCGGTGATGGTGTTCTCGTTCAACCATTCACCGATCATCTCGGCCTTCGCCGTCGACCAGAAGCGCCGTTACGGTGAGCATGCCGACGCCCGCAGCGGCCAGATCCTGGCACGTGCCCACCTGCTGATGGTGGCGATGGTGCTGTTCTTCGTGTTCAGCTGCGTACTAACCCTCGACAGCGCACAGTTGGCCGAAGCCAAGGCCCAGAACCTGTCGATTTTGTCGTACCTGGCCAACCACTTCAGCAACCCGACCATTGCGTTCGCGGCACCACTGATTGCCTTCATTGCCATCGCCAAGTCGTTCCTGGGGCACTACATCGGCGCCAGCGAAGGCCTGAAAGGCATCTTCGCCAAGTCGGGTGCGCGCCTGGGCAGCAAGGCGCTGGACCGTGTGGTGGCCGCACTGATGCTGGTGGTGTGCTGGATCGTTGCCACGCTCAACCCGAGCATTCTCGGCATGATCGAGTCGTGGGGCGGCCCGGTGATCGCCGTGCTGCTGTTCCTGATGCCGATGTACGCCATCCGCCGCGTGCCTTCCATGCGCAAGTACAGTGGGGCGTTGTCCAACGTGTTTGTCACGGTCATCGGCCTGGTGGCGCTGACCTCGGTTGTGTACGGCCTGCTGGGCTAACCAGTACGCTGTAACCGTGCCTGGGCTGCTACAAGCGGCCCGGGCATTTTTTTGCCCGTACCCTTTGTGCGGCTATCGAACATTTTCAAGCCAACCCATAGGCACTCGGCTGCCTTCATGCTTAACTCACTGTCCTTTACACACCCTCCACAAAGGATTTCGTCATGGCTCAAGTGACTCTCAAAGGCAACCCGGTCCAGGTCAACGGCAACCTGCCACAAACTGGTGCCCAGGCGCCGGCGTTCTCCCTGGTCGGCGAAGGCCTGGCTGACAAGTCGCTGAAAGACTACGCTGGCCAGCGCAAGGTGCTGAACATCTTCCCAAGCGTTGACACGCCAACCTGCGCGACCTCGGTGCGCAAGTTCAACGCGCAGGCCAATGACCTGAACAACACCGTTGTGCTGTGCATCTCCGCCGACCTGCCATTCGCCCAGGCGCGCTTCTGCGGTGCCGAGGGCCTGGAAAACGTGAAGAACCTGTCGACCTTGCGTGGCCGCGAGTTCCTCGAGCAGTACGGCGTAGCCATCGCTGACGGCCCGCTGGCCGGCTTGGCCGCCCGCGCTGTGGTGGTGCTGGATGAAAACGACAAGGTGCTGCACAGCGAGCTGGTTGCCGAAATCGGCAACGAACCCAACTACGAGGCCGCTCTGGCTGCCCTGAAGTAAGGGGGCAGGGCAGGGTGGCTGCGCTTGTGCTGCCACCCTGCGCCACACGCAATACCCTGTAACGGCCCGGACCGCTTTCCGGGCCGTTTTCATTTAAAGTTCAGGGCCTTGCCAACGTCAGGCAAAGGTAAACCTCTGGTAAAGGCCCTTTGCTTAGTCGTCGATAGTGCTTATCGTTCACCCTCTCCAAGTCGTCACTCCGAACAAGGCTCGTTCAACCCATGCAAGCGCCCAAATCCCGCTCCTCCCGTCGCTGGCTCGTCGGCCTGCTGATCGTGTTGCTGATCGCAGCCCTGGCCTGGTGGCTCTGGCCAGCCTCGAGCGCGCCCGGTAAAGACGCCGGTCGGCAGGGCGGGCGCCCTGGCTTCGGTGGTTCCAGCGACCCGGTACCGGTACGTGTCGAACCCGTCAAGGTGGGTGATTTCCCGCTGTACTACAAAGCGTTGGGCACGGTTACGGCCACTAATACGGTCAACGTGCGCAGCCGCGTGGCCGGGGAACTGGTGAAGATTCACTTCAAGGAAGGGCAGCACGTCAAGGCAGGCGACCTGCTGGCCGAGATCGACCCACGCCCCTACCGCATTGCCCTGCAACAAGCCGAAGGTACGCTGGCGCAAAACCAGGCCCAGTTGCAGAACGCCCAGGTTGACCTGGCCCGCTACAAGGGCCTGTTCGCCGAGGACAGCATCGCCAAGCAGACGCTCGATACCGCCCAGGCACAAGTGGCGCAGTTTCAGGGCTTGGTCAAGACCAACCAGGCGCAGGTCAATGACGCTCGGCTGAACCTCGACTTCACCCAGATTCGTGCGCCCATCAGTGGTCGCGTCGGCCTGCGCCAGCTCGACCTCGGCAACCTGGTGGCGGCCAACGACTCCACCGCGCTGGTCATCATCACCCAGACTGAGCCGATCAACGTCGCGTTCACCTTGCCTGAAACCGAGCTGGGCACGGTGCTGGAACGCTACCGCAGCGGTGCCAGCCTGCCCGTGGAGGCTTGGGACCGCGGTGACAGCAAGCTGCAGGCTACCGGTGTGCTGGGCAGCATCGACAACCAGATCGACACCACCACTGGCACCTTGAAGTTCAAGGGCCGCTTCGAGAACAAGGACATGGCCCTGTTCCCCAACCAGTTCGTCAACGTGCGCTTGCTGGCCGACACACTCAAGCAAGTGGTAATGGCGCCTGCCGCGGCCATTCAGTTTGGCACCGACGGCACGTTTGCCTATGTGGTCAATGCCGAGAACACCGTGAACATCCGCAAGCTGAAAGTGGGCCCCAGCGACGGGGAGAACAGCGTGGTGCTCGAAGGCCTCGCCGCCGGGGACCGGTTGGTGCTGGAGGGCACCGACCGCCTGCGTGAAGGCACCAAGGTGGAAGTGGTTGACGACAGTTCCCAGGTACCGGCCACGCCTGGCCAGCACCTGCAGGGCCAGGACACCAAGGGTTCGGCGCAGTCCGCTGACACGGCAGGCAAGGCGGGCGCATGAACCTCTCGCGCCTGTTCATCCTGCGGCCGGTCGCCACCACCCTGAGCATGCTGGCCATCGTGCTGGCCGGTTTGATTGCCTACCGCCTGCTGCCGGTGTCTGCCTTGCCGCAAGTGGATTACCCCACCATCAGGGTCATGACGCTGTACCCTGGCGCCAGCCCACAGGTGATGACCAGCGCGGTCACCGCACCGCTGGAACGGCAGTTCGGCCAGATGCCGGGCCTTGAGCAAATGGCGTCGACCAGCTCCGGTGGCGCTTCGGTGCTTACCCTGCGCTTCAACCTGGACATGAACATGGACGTCGCCGAGCAACAGGTGCAGGCGGCCATCAACGCGGCCAGCAACCTGCTGCCGAGCGACCTGCCGGCACCGCCGGTGTACAACAAGGTCAACCCCGCCGACACCCCGGTGCTGACCCTGGCCATTTCCAGCAAGACCATGCCGCTGCCCAAGCTGAACGACCTGGTCGATACCCGCGTCGCGCAAAAGCTGGCGCAGATCAGCGGGGTGGGCATGGTGAGCATCGCCGGGGGCCAGCGCCAGGCCGTGCGCATCAAGGTCAACGTCGATGCCTTGGCTGCCAACGGGCTCAACCTGGAAGACGTGCGCACCCTCATTGGTGCCTCCAACGTCAACCAGCCCAAAGGCAACTTTGACGGCCCTACGCGGGTGTCCATGCTCGACGCCAACGACCAGCTGCGCTCGCCTGCCGAATACGCCAACCTTATCCTCACGTACAAGAACGGCGCGCCCCTGCGCCTGAAAGACGTCGCCGAAATCGTCGACGGCGCCGAAAACGAGCGCCTGGCCGCCTGGGCCAACGAAAACCACGCAGTGCTGCTGAACATTCAGCGCCAGCCCGGTGCCAACGTGATCGAGGTGGTGGACCGCATCAAGAGCCTGCTGCCGTCGATCACCGACAACCTGCCTGCCGGCCTGGACGTGTCGGTGCTCACCGACCGCACCCAGACCATCCGCGCCGCCGTGCGCGACGTGCAGCATGAGCTGCTGATCGCCATTGCCCTGGTGGTGATGGTGACGTTCCTGTTCCTGCGCCGGGTCAGCGCAACCCTCATCCCGTCGATTGCAGTGCCGTTGTCGTTGGTCGGCACCTTCGGGGTCATGTACCTGGCAGGGTTCTCGGTGAACAACCTCACCCTGATGGCCCTGACCATCGCCACCGGCTTTGTGGTGGATGATGCCATCGTCATGCTGGAGAACATTTCCCGGCACATCGAAGAAGGCGAAACGCCGATGCAGGCGGCCCTGAAGGGTGCCCGGCAGATCGGCTTCACCCTCATTTCCCTGACCTTCTCGCTGATTGCCGTGCTTATCCCGCTGCTGTTCATGGCCGATGTGGTGGGCCGCCTGTTCCGGGAATTCGCCATCACCCTGGCAGTGGCGATCCTGATTTCCCTGGTGGTGTCGCTAACCCTCACCCCGATGATGTGCGCACGGCTGCTGAAGCGCGAGCCCACGCCCGAGGAGCAGGGGCGCTTTTACCGTGCCAGCGGCGCCTGGATCGACTGGCTGATCAAGCACTACGGCAACGCCCTGCAATGGGTGCTCAAGCGCCAGCCGCTGACCCTGCTGGTGGCCGTGGCCAGCCTGGCGCTCACCGTGATCCTGTACATGGTGGTGCCCAAGGGCTTCTTCCCGGTGCAGGACACCGGCGTTATCCAGGGCATCTCCGAGGCACCGCAGTCCACCTCGTTCGCCGCCATGAGCGAGCGTCAGCAAGCCTTGAGCCGGGTCATCCTGCAGGACCCTGCGGTGCAGAGCCTGTCGTCCTACATTGGCGTGGATGGCGACAACGCCACCCTCAACAGCGGCCGCTTGCTGATCAACCTCAAGCCCCACGGTGACCGTGACGTCACCGCCAGCGAGGTGATCAGCCGCCTGCAGCCCCAACTCGACAAGCTGGTGGGCATCCGCCTGTTCATGCAGCCGGTGCAGGACCTGAGCATCGAGGACCGGGTTAGCCGTACCCAGTACCAGTTCACCCTGTCTTCACCGGATGCCGACCTGCTGGGCCAGTGGAGCGGCAAGCTGGTGCAGGCCTTGCAGCAACGCCCGGAGCTGGCCGACGTGGCCAGCGACCTGCAGGACCAGGGGCTGCAGGTGTACCTGGTCATAGACCGGGACCTGGCCAGCCGCCTGGGCGTAAGCGTGTCGCAGATCACCAACGCGCTGTATGACGCTTTCGGCCAGCGGCAGATCTCCACCATCTACACCCAGGCCAGCCAGTATCGGGTGGTGTTGCAGGCTGAGAACGCAGCGGTGATCGGCCCGCAGGCCCTGGAGTCGATTCACGTGAAGGCCAGCGAGGGTGGCCAGGTGCGGCTCTCGGCGCTGGCGCGCATCGAGCAGCGCCAGGCACAGCTGGCCATTTCCCATATCGGCCAGTTCCCGGCGGTGACCCTGTCGTTCAACCTGGCCCATGGCGCCTCGCTAGGCGAAGCGGTGCAGGTGATCGAGCAGGTGCAACAGGCCATCGGCATGCCCTTGGGCGTGCAAACCCGTTTCCAGGGCGCCGCGCAGGCGTTCCAGGCTTCGCTGTCCAGCACTTTGCTGCTGATTCTGGCGGCGGTGGTGACCATGTACATCGTGCTGGGCGTGCTGTACGAAAGTTACATCCACCCGGTGACCATTCTTTCAACCTTGCCCTCGGCGGCAGTTGGGGCCCTGTTGGCCTTGCTGATCAGTGGCAATGACCTGGGCATGATTGCCATCATCGGTATCATCCTGCTGATCGGGATCGTCAAGAAAAACGCCATCATGATGATCGACTTTGCCCTGGAGGCCGAGCGGCATCAAGGCATGGCCCCGCGCGACGCTATCTATCAAGCGGCGCTGCTGCGTTTCCGGCCCATTCTGATGACCACCCTGGCCGCGCTGTTCGGCGCAGTGCCGCTGATGCTGGCCACAGGCTCCGGTGCCGAATTGCGCCAGCCGCTGGGCCTGGTGATGGTCGGCGGGCTGTTGGTCAGCCAGGTGCTGACACTGTTCACCACGCCAGTCATCTACCTGTACTTCGACCGCCTGGCACGCCGTTTCGGCAGGCAGCGCCCGGTGCAGGAGCCGGCATGAGCGCCCTGACACCAGTGCCCGGGAGTGGCCGATGAACCTGTCTGGTCCTTTCATCCGCCGGCCAGTGGCGACCATGCTGCTGAGCCTGGCCATCATGCTGCTGGGCGCCGTGAGCTTCGGCCTGCTGCCGGTGTCGCCGTTGCCGCAGATGGACTTCCCGGTAATCGTCGTGTCGGCCAACCTGCCCGGTGCCAGCCCGGAGGTCATGGCATCCACGGTCGCGACCCCGCTGGAGCGAAAACTGGGCAGTATCGCGGGCGTCACCACGCTCACCAGCAGCTCCAACCAGGGCTCAACCCGGGTGATCATCGGTTTCGAGCTAGGGCGCGACATCGATGGCGCGGCCCGCGAAGTGCAGGCGGCCATCAACGCCACCCGTAACCTGTTGCCCAGCGGCATGCGCAGCATGCCCACCTACAAGAAGATCAACCCGTCCCAGGCACCGGTGATGGTGTTGTCGCTGACCTCGGATGTGTTGCAGAAAGGCCAGCTGTACGACTTGGCCGACACGATCCTGTCCCAGAGCCTGGCCCAGGTGCCTGGGGTAGGGGAGGTGCAGATTGGCGGCAGCTCGTTGCCGGCCGTGCGTATTTCTGTGGAGCCACAGTTGCTCAGCCAATACGGCCTGTCGCTGGACGAGGTGCGTACTGCGGTCGCCAACGCCAACCAGCGCCGGCCCATGGGCTTCGTCGAGGATGCCGAGCGCAGTTGGCAGGTGCGCGCCAACGACCAGCTGGAGCGTGCGCAGGATTACGGGCCGGTGGTGATCCGCCAGCAGAATGGCACCATCCTGCGGCTGTCCGATGTGGCGACCATCACCGATGGCGTGGAAAACCGCTACAACAGTGGCTTCTTCAACGATCAGAGCGCGGTACTGCTGGTGGTCAACCGCCAGGCCGGGGCGAACATCATCCAGACCGTGGACCAGATAAAGGCGCAACTGCCCGCCTTGCAGTCGCTGCTGCCGGCAAGCGTGCAACTGAACGTGGCCATGGACCGTTCACCGGTGATCAAGGCCACCCTCAAGGAGGCCGAACACACCCTGCTGATTGCCGTGGTGCTGGTGATCCTGGTGGTGTATTTGTTCCTGGGTAGCCTGCGCGCTTCGCTGATCCCTAGCCTGGCGGTGCCGGTGTCCCTGGTAGGTACCTTCGCGGTGATGTACCTGTGTGGGTTCTCGCTCAACAACCTGTCACTGATGGCGCTGATTCTGGCCACTGGTCTGGTGGTGGACGATGCCATCGTGGTGCTGGAGAACATTTCCCGCCACATCGAGGGCGGCCAGCCACCGATGAAGGCGGCATTCCTGGGTGCCAAGGAAGTCGGCTTCACGCTGCTGTCGATGAACGTGTCGCTGGTGGCCGTGTTCGTGTCCATCCTGTTCATGGGTGGCATCGTGCGCAACCTGTTCCAGGAGTTCTCGATCACCCTGGCAGCGGCGATCATGGTCTCGCTGCTGGTGTCGCTGACCCTCACCCCCATGCTCTGCGCCCGCTGGCTCAAGCCGCACCAGGCCGAGCAAACCCGCCTGCAGCGCTGGAGCGATGCGGTGCACCAGCGCATGGTCGGCGCCTACGACCGTAGCCTGGGTTGGGCCCTGCGCCATCGCCGCCTGACCTTGCTCAGCCTGCTGGCCACCATCGGCGTGAACATCGCGCTGTACGTGGTGGTGCCCAAGACCCTTATGCCGCAACAGGACACCGGTCAGCTGATGGGCTTCATCCGTGGGGACGACGGCCTGTCGTTCAGCGTGATGCAGCCAAAGATGGAAACCTACCGCCGCGCCTTGCTCGCCGACCCGGCGGTGCAGAGCGTGGCCGGCTTTATCGGCGGCAACAGTGGCACCAACAACGCCATGGTACTGGTGCGCCTGAAGCCCATCGGCGAGCGTAAGCTCGATGCGCAGAAGGTCATCGAGCGGCTGCGCAAGGAAATGCCCAAGGTACCGGGCGGGCGGTTGTTCCTGATGGCCGACCAGGACCTGCAACTGGGCGGCGGTGGCAGGGACCAGAGCTCTTCCCAGTACCTGTATACCCTGCAGAGTGGCGACCTGGCCGCCCTGCGCCTGTGGTTCCCGAAGGTCGTCGCGGCGCTGCGCGCCTTGCCTGAACTGACGGCTATCGACGCCCGCGACGGTGCTGGCACCCAGCAGGTGACCCTGGTGGTCGACCGGGACCAGGCCAAGCGCCTTGGCATCGACATGCAGATGGTCACCACGGTGCTGAACAACGCCTATAGCCAGCGGCAGATCTCGACCATCTACGACAGCCTCAACCAGTACCAGGTGGTGCTGGAAATAAACCCCAAGTATGCCTGGGACCCCAGCACGCTGGAGCAGGTGCAGGTCATCACTGCAGACGGCGCGCGGGTGCCGCTGTCGACCATCGCCCATTACGAGAACAGCCTGGCCAACGACCGTGTCAGCCACGAAGACCAGTTCGCTTCCGAGGACATCGCCTTCGACGTGGCCGAAGGGTTCAGCCCCGACCAGGCACTGTCCGCCGTGGAGCGTGCAGTAGCGAAACTGGGCTTGCCAGAGGGTGTGATCGCCAAGCTGGGTGGCACGGCTGATGCCTTCGCCAAAACCCAGCAAGGCCAGCCGTTCATGATTCTCGGTGCACTGGTGCTGGTGTATCTGGTGCTGGGCATTCTCTACGAAAGCTACATTCACCCGCTGACGATTCTGTCGACCTTGCCGTCGGCCGGCGTCGGCGCGCTGCTGGCGCTGTACCTGACCGGTGGCGAGTTCAGCCTGATCTCGCTGCTGGGGTTGTTCCTGCTGATCGGCGTGGTGAAAAAGAACGCCATCCTGATGATCGACCTGGCGCTGCAACTGGAGCGGCACCAGGGCCTGTCGCCCGAAGAGTCGATCCGCCGGGCCTGCCTGCTGCGCCTGCGGCCAATCCTCATGACTACGCTGGCCGCCATACTCGGTGCGCTGCCGTTGCTGCTGAGCCAGGCCGAAGGTGCGGAAATGCGCCAGCCCCTGGGGCTGACCATCATCGGCGGCCTGGTGTTCAGCCAGATTCTGACCCTTTACACGACGCCGGTGGTCTACCTGTACCTGGACCGCCTGCGCCACCGCTTCAACCGTTGGCGCGGTGTGCGCACCGACGCGGCACTGGAAACCCCGCTATGACTTTTGCCAAGACTCCACTGCACCGTGCCTTGCAGGTGCTGACCCGAGGGCGCGGCTCGCGCCTGCTGGGTGCCGCATTCAGCGTGGCGCTGCTCAGCGCCTGCACCCTGGCGCCCGACTATCATCGCCCTGAGCTTGCCGGCACTGCGCAATTCAAGCACGCCGACGGCTGGACCCTTGCCAAGCCTGGCGATGCCATCGCCCGGGGCGCCTGGTGGGAGATCTACGGCGACACCCGGCTGAATGCGCTGGTGGCGGAACTCAACAGCAATAACCAGAGCGTCGCCCAGGCCGAAGCCCAGTATCGCCAGGCCCAGGCGTTGGTGCGCAGCAGCCGCGCCGGCTTGTTCCCCAGCCTGAACCTGAGCGTTAACAAAAACCGCTCGGCCCAGGGCACCGGCAGTTCCAGTTCCAGCTTGTCTACCAACAGCAGCGGCATCCGCAATACCTACAACGCCCAGTTGGGCGTCAGTTGGGAGATCGACCTGTGGGGCAAGCTGCGCGAAACGCTCAATGCCAACGAAGCCAGCGCCGAAGCCAGCCTGGCTGACCTTGCGGCCATGCGCCTGAGCCAGCAGTCCGAGCTGGTGCAGAACTACCTGCAACTGCGGGTGATCGATGAACAGAAACGCTTGCTGGAGGCCACCGTCGCCGCCTACGAGCGGTCGCTGCGCATGAACCAGAACCAGTACCGTGCTGGTATTGCCGGCCCCGATGCGGTGGCCCAGGCGCGTACCCAGCTCAAGAGCACTCAGGCCGACCTGATCGACCTGGCGTGGCAGCGTGCCCAGTTCGAGAACGCCATCGCTGTGTTGCTGGGCAAGACGCCAGCGCAGTTTGCCTTGGCCGATAGCAAGGACATCCCGGCCTTGCCGCAGATACCCGTGGCGTTGCCGTCACAGCTGCTCGAAAGGCGCCCCGACATCGCAGCCGCCGAGCGCAACGTGATGGCGGCCAACGCCAATATCGGTGTTTCTCGCGCCGCGTACTTCCCAGACCTGAGCCTGAGCATGAATGGCGGTTACTCCAGCAGCAGTTTCAGCAACTGGATCGAATTGCCCAACCGTTACTGGTCCGTTGGCCCGCAACTGGCGCTCACACTGTTCGATGCCGGCAAACGCAGCGCCGAGGTCGACCGTACCGTGGCGGTGTATGACCAGACCGTGGCGCAGTACCGGCAGACGGTGCTGGACGGGTTCAAGGAGGTGGAAAACCTGCTGGTGCAGTTGAAGGTGTACGGTGACGAGGCGGTCGTGCGCCAGGAAGCCCTGGAAGCGGCCCGCGAATCCCTGCGCCTGATCGAGAACCAGTACCGCGCGGGGCTGATCGGCTACCTGGATGTGGTCAACGTGCAGGCTACCGCCCTGAGCAACGAACGCAGCGCGCTCAACCTGCTGCAAGGGCGCCTGGTGGCCAGTGTGCAACTGGTGGCAGCACTGGGCGGCGGCTGGCAGGCGCAGCAGGCGTTCAGCGAGCAGGAATGACCCACCGGGCGGCCCATTTTCGTTAGCAAAAACCCCGTGCGTTTCGCCAAAGCTTGAGTACAATCGTCAGCTTTTTCCGGGCCGCCCCGGCCCGTCTCCGGAAACTCAAATGCTGACCGCTAGCTATTCCTCTTCGCTGGTGTTGATTTCGCTGTGCGTGGCAATCCTGGCGTCCTATACCGCCCTTGACCTCACCGGCCGCATCGCCACGGCCAAAGGCCGTGCGGCTGCCGTGTGGACGGTGGGCGGCGCGCTGGCCATGGGGACCGGGGTGTGGTCCATGCATTTTGTGGGCATGCTTGCCCTGAGCCTTCCGGTCGACCTGGGGTATGACCTGCCCCTGACCGCGCTGTCGCTGCTGATTGCAGTGCTGTCCTCAGGCTTTGCCCTGTGGCTGGTCAGCCAGCCACGCCTGCCCTGGCTACAGCTGGCGTTTGGGGCGCTGATCATGGGCGGCGGCATTGCCAGCATGCATTACACCGGCATGGCGGCGCTGCGCATGCTGCCGGGGATCGACTACGACCCCTCACTGTTCATGGCATCGCTGCTGATTGCCGTGGTGGCGTCGGCTGCCGCGTTGTGGATCGCCTTCCGGCTGCGCAGGCAAACGCCGTATGTCAGGCAGGTTCGGGGCCTGGCTGCGGTGGTGATGGGCCTGGCGATCGTCGGCATGCACTACACGGGCATGGCCGCGGCAAGTTTCCCGGTGGGTAGCTATTGTGGCGCCTTGCCTGGTGGCCTGCAGGGCGACGGGTTGGTCTACCTGGTATTGATCCCCACCCTGGCTGTGCTGGCGGTCGCCTTGCTGACGTCGGTGCTGGACGCCCGCCTTGAGGTACGTACCGCGGAGCTGGCCAGGTCGCTGACCCTGGCCAACCAGGAGCTTACCCAACTGGCGCTGCACGACACCCTGACTGCGTTGCCCAACCGCAGCCTGTTGGCGGACCGGATCGAGCAGGCGATTGCCAAGGTGGCGGAGCAGGGCGGGTGCTTTGCATTGATGTTCATCGACCTGGACGGTTTCAAACCGGTGAACGATGCCTTTGGCCACCACATTGGCGACTTGTTGCTCAAGGCGGTGGCCGCTCGCCTGCGCGGTCACTTGCACAGCCAGGACACCCTGGCGCGTATCGGCGGCGACGAGTTCGTGCTGCTGGTTGAGCTGCAGACTCCAGCCGATGCCATGGATGTGGCAGTCAAGCAGGTTAACCTGGTGTCCCGACCCTTCCAGGTGGCCGACCACGAGCTGCAATTGTCGGCCAGCCTGGGCATTGTGCTGTACCCAGGCAATGGCCTTGACCAACACGAACTGCTGCGCAATGCGGACGCTGCCATGTACCACGCTAAGAGCGCGGGCAAGAACGGCTACAGTTTTTTCGACGTGTCGATGAACAGCAACGCCCGCCAGCAGTTGCAACTGCTGCAGGACCTGCGCCATGCCGTGGAGCGCCGGCAGTTGCGCCTGCATTATCAGCCCAAGTTCGACGCCAGGGCCTGCCAGCCGATCGGTGCCGAAGCCTTGTTGCGCTGGGAACACCCTCAACACGGCCTGCTGTTGCCCGACCGCTTCATTGGCCTTGCGGAGAAGACCGGGCTGATCTTGCCCATTGGTGAGTGGGTGCTGGATGAGGCCTGCCGGCAGATGTGCCAGTGGTTGAACGAAGGGCATGTCGGCTGGCGTATTGCGGTGAACCTGTCGGCGATCCAGTTCTGCCATGCGGGGTTGGTTGACAGCGTGGCCAGCGCCCTGGCGCGCAACCACCTGCCGGCCAACTGCCTGACCCTGGAAGTGACGGAAACCACCGCAATGCATGACGCTGACGTCAGCCTGGCCGTGCTGCGACGGCTTTCCGAGATGGGGGTAGACCTGTCTATCGACGACTTTGGTACGGGCTACTCCAGTTTGCTGTACCTCAAGCGGCTACCGGCCAACGAATTGAAGATCGACCGTGGCTTTGTTCGTGAACTGGAGCAGGACAGCGAGGATGCGGCCATCGTTTCTGCCATTGTGGCGTTGGGCCAGGCATTAGGCCTGCGCATCGTTGCTGAAGGGGTAGAGACCGGGGGGCAGCAGGCGTTTCTCACGCGCCTGGGCTGTGATTCGCTGCAAGGGTACCTGCTGGGCCAGCCGGTGCCGGCCGAGCAGTTCATGAGCGGTTTGCAGGCCATGGGCCCGGCCCTGGCTGCAGTCGGCTAGCCTGCGTCGCGCAGTGTGAAGGCTGGCTGGAACGCATCGATTTCGGCTTCGACCGCCTCGATGATGCGCTCGACGTCCGCTGCCGCCATGATGGCCGTGCAGGGGATGCCGGCAATGGCCAGCAGTGTTACACCGGTGCCACGGTCGAACAGCCGCGCGACCATGCTGCGAGGCGCATCCATGCTGGCTTCGAAGCCAAGCGGATGGAAGTGCCAGCGCATCACCTGGCAGGCGTTGGGGAACGTCATCTTGTTCATGCCAGCCTCCTTGTCCTTGCCTGGACGATGGTGATGGGCGGCCGCGTCATGCGACCGCTGGGAAGGTAACCATAGCACTTGCACCGAGCGATTCTCGTTCACAAATATGACAAATGTATCAATGGATGACCCAAGTCACAGACGGGGATGCCGACGGCCTGAACAGCCGGAGCGGGGCAAACGTTTTCCTGGCCCAGATGCCTCGAATTGTGGGCGCCCTGGGGCAGCGCTGCATTCCACGCCTGCATGAGGGTTTCGGACAGGCGGTAGCCTCAATTCAACAGCCCTGCCGCGATGTTTATGGTGAACCCCAGGATGGCCGTGTTGAACACGAACCCTACCAACGAGTGGGCCAGCACCACCCGGCGCAGGTTGCGCCCGGCTACGCCCACGTCCGAGGTTTGCACCGCCACGCTGATGGTGAAAGAGAAGTAATGGAAGTCCCAGTAGTCAGGTTTGCATTCGTTATCGGCGAACCGCAGCGGCGGCTCGGGGTGCTGCCCGGCATAGAACAGCCGAGCATAGTGCAGGCTGAAGATGCAGCCGATCAGCAGCCAGGAGCCGGCAATCGTAAGCCCAGTGTACAGGTAGTGCACCGCCAGGGCGTCGCCGTGCAAGCCACGGCTCGAAACCAGCTGGAACGTCACTGCCACCAGGCTGGCAATGGCGGCCACGCACACGGTGAGCAACACCAGCCCGGCGTTTTCGTCCTCGGTGCGGGCCACCTTGCGTACTTTGTCCGGGCTGGCGTTCCAGCTCAACCACAGCACCAGGAGCAAGTACAGCCATACCCCCAGGTTCCAGCCGGTCAGAATGCGCTGCACGCTGTCGCCGCCTGGGATCAACCAGCCACCCAACAAGCCGACGATGGCAGCGATGGTCAGCCTGGGGTGGGTACGGGTGAGACGATGAAATGCCATGGGGCCTCGCAGGCAGTGGCTGATGGGCTTCACTCTAGACCGCCCAGAAGCTGGCGGGTTGCCAGGTTGTTTGTTGACTGGCCCCATCGCACCGTCATGCAACTCTCAGTACACTGCACGTTCCAACACCCACCATTCGTTGAACTCGAGGTTTATGCATGACGCTCAGTCCTTTGGCAGGCAAGCCGGCACCGGCCAGCGTGCTGGTTGATATCCCCCGCCTGCTCACGGCCTATTACACCGGCCGCCCGGATGCGGCCGTGGCGACCCAGCGGGTGGCCTTTGGTACCTCAGGGCACCGGGGCACCTCTTTCGAGTTGAGCTTCAACGAGTACCATGTGCTGGCGATCACCCAGGCCATCTGCCTGTATCGCCAGGAAAAGGGCATCGACGGCCCGTTGTTCATCGGCGCCGACACCCATGCCCTGTCGGCACCCGCTGCCGCCAGCGCCCTGGAGGTGCTGGCCGCCAACGGCGTGCAGGTGATGCTGTCCAAGGACGACGAGTACACCCCGACACCCGCCATCTCCCACGCCATCCTGTGCTACAACCGCGGGCGCGAGCAGGGCCTGGCCGACGGCATCGTCATTACCCCGTCGCACAACCCGCCCCAAAGCGGTGGGTTCAAGTACAACCCCACCAACGGTGGGCCCGCCGACAGCGACGTCACCAAGTGGATCGAAAACAAGGCCAACGAACTGCTGGCGGCGGACCTTGCCGGGGTCAAGCGCATTGACCATGCCCAGGCGCTGCTGGCGCCGACCACCCACCGCCACGACTATGTCAGCCATTACGTGGCCGACCTGGAGAACGTGATCGACTTCGACGTGATCCGGGCCGCCAAGCTGCGCCTGGGCGTCGACCCGCTGGGTGGGGCAGGGGTGCGCTACTGGTCGGCCATTGCCGAACACTACAAGCTCGACCTGGAAGTGGTGAACACCGAGGTAGACCCAACCTTCCGCTTCATGAGCGTGGACTGGGACGGCCAGATCCGCATGGACCCTTCCTCGCCTTACGCCATGCAGGGCCTGATCGGCTTGCGCGAGCGTTTTGACGTGGCCTTCGCCTGCGACCCGGACCACGACCGCCACGGTATCGTCACCCCTGAAGGGCTGCTGCAACCCAACAACTACCTGGCCGTGGCCATCGATTACCTGTATCGCCACCGCCCGCAATGGCGCAGCGACGCAGCGGTGGGCAAGACCGTGGTGTCCAGCGGTTTGATCGACCGTGTCACCGAGCGGCTGGGCCGTGAGCTCTACGAAGTGCCGGTGGGCTTCAAATATTTCGCCCAGGGGCTGTTCGACGGCTCGTTGGGTTTTGGTGGCGAAGAAAGCGCCGGGGCCTCGTTCCTGCGCCGTGATGGGTCGGTCTGGGCGACCGACAAGGATGGCCTGATCCCTGCGCTGCTGGCCGCTGAAATGACTGCCCGTACCGGCCGTAACCCAGGCCAGGCCTACGCGGACCTGACTGCAGCCCTTGGCAAACCTTACGCCACCCGGGTAGAGGCCAAGGCGGATGCCCGCCAGAAGACGCTGCTTAGCAAGCTGGCGCCCGAGCAGGTGAAGTCCACGGAACTGGCCGGCGAGCCGATCGTGCAGGTGCTGAGCCATGCGCCGGGCAACGGCCAGGCCATTGGTGGCCTCAAGGTGATGACCGCCAATGGCTGGTTTGCGGCACGCCCATCGGGCACTGAAGACATCTACAAGATCTACGCCGAAAGCTTCATCGACGAAGCGCATCTGCAGCGCCTGGTGCAAGAAGCCCAAGTGCTGGTGGACGCCGCCATTGCCTGACAGGTGATAAAGGGGTTGGTCCTGCTGTGCGATGTAAATTAGAATTAATCCTATTTACGTCCACTGCAGGGCCATCCCCATGATCGATGCCGCGCCGCCGCCCCCGCCCAGCCTGCCTGCGTTCTACCGCGAGCATCGTGGCTGGCTGGAAAACTGGCTGCGCCGGCGCATGGGCAATGCCTGGGATGCTGCCGACCTCAGCCAGGACACCTTCCTGCGCGTACTGGCCAGTGCTCAGCCGCTTGCCGACATTCACGAACCGCGTGCCTACCTGTTGACGGTGGGCAAGCGCCTGCTCAGCAACTTCTATCAGCGCCGCAGCCTCGAACAGGCCTACCTGGATGCCCTGGCGCACCTGCCCGAGCAACACGTGCCCTCGCCCGAGCAGCGCTGGGTGTTGCTGGAAACCCTGCAGGCGCTGGACGAACTGCTCGATGGCTTGAAGCCTGCGGTGCGCAAGGCGTTTCTCTGGAGCCAGCTCGAGGGCCTGGGCTATGCCGAAATCGGCGTGCGCCTTGGCGTATGCGAGCGTTCGGTAAAGCGCTACATGGCTCAGGCCTACGAACATTGCCTGCTGGCCGAGCTCGAATGAACCCGCAACCCCCAGAAATGCGCGATGCCCTGCGTGGCGCCGCGCGCTGGCTGTCGCTGCTGGACTCGGGCAGTGCCAGCGATGCGGACCTGTCGCGCCTTGAGCAGTGGCGGGCCAGCAATCCTGCCCATGAGCACGCCTGGCAGAAGGCACTGCTGCTGCGCCAGCGCTTCAGCAGCTTGCCCGGCAGCCTGGCCATGGCAACCCTGGACCGACCGGATGCTGGCCGCCGGGCGTTGCTCAAGCAGGCACTGGGCGTGGCGGTGCTGTTACCGTCGGCCTGGTTGATCAGCCGCGAACTGCCTATCGACGCCTGGGCTGCGGACGTACGTACCGGGGTGGGTGAACGCCGCGAATTGCGGCTGGCCGATGGCACGTCGGTGCAGTTGAACACCGACAGCGCCGTGGATATCGACGGCCCAGGCCGGCGTATCACACTCAGGCGGGGAGAGGTGGCGGTGAAGACCCCTGGCAACCTCGACCTGCGCGTGCAGGTGCCTACCGGCCAGGTACAGCTGGGAGGCCAAGGGTCAGGCGCCGCCGATGTCTGTCTGCGCCTGCTGGACCCAGGTTGCCGAGTGTCGGTGACGGGTGGCCGCGTGCGCCTGCAGCCCGGGCATGGCTCGCTGGTGGTCCTCGAAGCTGGGCAGCAGGCTACCCTGCTCGATGGCGGGGTGGATGTCGTGACCACTGTGGAACCCTGGCTGCTGGGCTGGCGCGAGGGCGTGCTGCGCCTGGATGATCGCCGCCTGGGGGAGCTGCTGGCCGAGCTGCGCCGGTATCGCCCCGGCGTGCTGCGCTGGTCACCGGCCATCGACGGGTTGCGGGTGACCGGCACCTTCCGCCTGGACGACACGGACCAGGTACTGGCCCTGCTCGCCGCCAGCCTGCCGGTGCAGGTGCAGGCCCGTACCCGTTACTGGGTCACCCTGGCCCCACGAGAAAATTCCGCATGAGGCTGTCCCCTTTTTTTTGCTCACCGGTCATTACCGGTAGAAGACCATGAAGGGGAGCTTTTTCAGATGCGTGCAGTAAAGTCCAACCGTGTGCGCCCGCTGGTGCGCGCCGTGCGTCCGTTGTTTGCCATGAGCCTGCTGCTGAGCCTGCCCACCTGGGCCGAGGAGCCCGTGCGGCGGGCTTACCAGGTACCTGCCGCCAGCCTTGGCGCGGCCTTGACCGGCTTTGCCGACCAGGCTGGCGTGAGCCTCTCGCTGGACCCTGCGCTGGTGCGTGGTTTGAACAGCGAAGGGTTGTCTGGCCGCTACAGCGTGGATGAAGGCTTCATGCAGCTGCTGCGCGGCAGTGGCCTGCAACTGCTGCCGGTGGGCGAGGGCGCCTTTACCCTCATGCCGGCACCGCAAGCGGGCGCTGCCCTGGAAATCGCCCCCACCAGCATCATCAGTGGCCTGCCGGGCGGCAACGACGCGCAGCCCTACGCCGGCGGCCAGGTGGCGCGGCAGGGTGCCCAGGGCCTGCTGGGGGCGCGGGACTTCATGGAAACGCCGTTCAGTATCACCAGTTACACCAGCGACCTGGTCAAGAACCAGCAGGCGCGCACCTTGGGTGAGCTGGTCGCCAGCGACCCTTCGGTACGTACCACCAACCCGGCGGGCGGGCGCTTCGAGCAGTTCACCATTCGCGGTTTCAGCCTGTTCAACAGCGACGTGGCCTACAACGGCCTGTACGGCCTGCTGCCGACCTATTCCATCGACATGGAAATGGCCGACCGGGTGGACATCATCAAGGGCCCCAGCCAGCTGATCAACGGCATCGCCCCGCGTGGCAGCGTAGGGGGTGGCATCAACGTGCAGCCCAAGCGCGCCACCGACAAGCCCATCACCGAGTTCACCGGCAGCTATGCCTCGGCAGGCCAGGCCGGCGGCGCGGTGGACATTGGCCGGCGCTTCGGGGAAGGGCAGCAGTTCGGCGTGCGCTTCAACGGTGTGAAGCAATCGGGCGACACCGAATGGGACCACCAGAGCGTCGACCGTGAAATGGCGGTGCTGGGCCTGGATTTTCGCGGCGACCGCCTGCGGCTGTCGGCCGACCTCGGCCATACCGAGCGCGATACCGACGCCCCGCAGGAGCGGGTGCTGGTAGGCGCGCGCGCCAAGGTGCCGAAGGCCAGCGATGTGCACCGCAACTACGCCCAGGCCTGGAGCAAGGCGCGTACCAACGATACCTTCGGTGCCGTGCATGCCGAGTACGACATCAGCGAATCGCTACTGGCCTACGGCGCTGTGGGCGCGCGCAAGAGCAACCATGACTTCCTGCGCCACAACGTGTCGATCATCAACGATGCGGGCGACTTCACTGTGCAGCCACGTGATTTTACCCGTGACGAGTCGGTGCGCACGGCCATGGCCGGGTTACGCAACTGGTTCCACACCGGCCCGGTCAGCCACGAGGTGAACCTGGCCGCCACCTACTACTACATGGACTTCACCAACGGTGGCGCCCGCTATGCGTCGTCGCCCAGCAACCTGTACCACCCGGCCGCAATACCGGCCCCTGGCACACCCACCCGGCGCGACTCCAAGGACTACACCGAGAACCGCTTCTCGGGCGTGGCCCTGGCCGACACGTTGGGCTTTTTCGACGACAACCTGTTGGTCACCCTGGGCCTGCGCTGGCAGCGCGTGCAGGTGGACGACTGGAGCGATGGTGTGAAAGGCGACACAGCCTACGACGAAGAAAAGGTCTCGCCGTCGGGCGGTGTGCTGTTGAAAGTCACCGACCAGCTGTCGTTGTACGCCAACTACATGGAGGGCTTGAGCCAGGGCAAGATCGCACCTTCGACCTCCATCAACGAAGATGAAATCTTCCCGCCGTTCACCAGCCGCCAGGTGGAAGTGGGCGCCAAGTACGACCTGGGCAAGGTCGCGTTCACCGCCAGCGCGTTCCGTATCCGCCAGCCGGCCTACGAAACCAACCCCGGCTCCCGCGTGTTCGGTGCCAATGGCAAGCGCAATAACCGTGGCATCGAGCTGAGCGTGTTCGGCGAGCCGCTGGACGGGGTGCGGCTGCTGGGCGGGGTGATGTACATCGACAGTGAACTGACCGATACCGTGGGCGGTGCCTATGACGGCAACCGCGCCCCCGCCACCCCGGAATACAACGTCAACCTGGGCGCCGAATGGGACGTACCCGGGGTGGACGGCCTGACGCTGACAGCGCGCGGCACCCACTCCAGCTCCCAGTACCTGGACCAGAACAACAGCAAGAAGATCGACGGCTGGGAGCGCTATGACCTGGGTGCCCGCTATGCCTTCAAGGTGGACGCCACGCAGGTCACCCTGCGCGCCAGTGTCGAGAACGTGCTGGACGACCGCTACTGGAGCTCGGCCGGCGCGCCCGATGACGCCGAGCCGGGGCTCACCTTGTCCACCCCGCGCACCTACCTGCTGTCGGCCACCGTGGGCTTCTGAGCCCCGGCGGCTGCTATGCCGGGTCGGGAATGACGGCGATCACGTCGATCTCCATCAGCCACTCCGCCTGGGCAAGCCCGGCAACCACCAGGCCGGTGGAAATGGGGAACACCCCCTTGAGCCATTTGCCGACTTCCTTGTACACCGGCTCGCGGAAACGCGGGTCGGTGATGTAGGTGGTGGTCTTGACGATGTGCGACAGGTCGGAACCGGCTTCTTCCAGCAATTGCTTGACGTTCTTCATGGCTTGCTCGGCCTGCGCCCGGGGGTCGCCCAGGCCTACCAGGTTACCTTCGAAGTCGGTGCCTACCTGGCCGCGAACATAGACCGTGTTGCCGGCGCGCACCGCCTGGCACAGGTCGTTGTCCAGGGTCTGGTTGGGGTAGGTGACCTTGGTGTTGAACATGCGGATGCGGGTGTGGGTAGGCATCAGTGGGCTCCTAGGGTGCTGACGGTGCTGAGCTTGGGGTGTGGCTGGTCATCAGCGGCGCGCTGCTTGCGGTCGCGGTAGGCCAGGTAGGTGCGCTGGGTGGCGATGTGGCCAGCGACGTGCTTGGCGTCGTGCCATACGCCCCAGATGAACGAGGAGCCACGGCGCGACAACCAGGGCAGGCCGAGGAAGTACACGCCGGGCTCGCGGGCGACACCGCGCTGGTGCTGGGGCTTGCCGTTGGCATCGAAGGTGTCCACCTGCAGCCAGCTGAAGTCCACGCCGTAGCCGGTCGCCCAGATGATGGTGCCCACACCGGCCTTGGCCAGGTCCAGTTGGCGCAGCGGGGTGCGCATGCAGGCCGGGTCGGGCAGGCGTTTGCGGGCGTCGGGCTCTTCGGGCAGGTCCAGGCCGTTGCGCGCTACGTAGGCATCGGCAGCATCGAGCAGGGCCAGGTAGTTTTCGTCGCCGCGGTTGATGTTTTCTACCAGGTTGTCCTGGAAGTGCGCTACGCCATCGCTGAACGACTGAGTCAGGCCGACCAGGGTCATGCCTTGGTGGGCAAGGGCGCGAAAATCGACGGTATGGCCGCCACGGGCACCACTCACCGCGATGGTGACGTGTTCGCGCCCAGGCTTGGCGATTTCGGCATCCCATTCGCCCAGCACCCCCAGCCACCAGCAGAAGTCGCGGTTGCGGTAGGCGCGCGGTGGGCGGTCGTGGGCCCCCACCGAGAGGTACACCTGGCGCCCGGCGCGCATGAGTTCTTCGGCAATCTGCACCCCGGACGACCCGGCGCCCACCACCAGCACGGCACCTTCTGGCAGTTGCTGCGGGTTGAAGTAGGCCGCCGAGTGGATCTGATGCAGGTTGGTGTCCTTGGGGGCGATGGCCGGGATCACCGGCTTCTGGAACGGCCCGGTGGCAGCCACCACCCGGTTGGCGCGGATCACGCCCTCGTTGGTTTCGATGGTGAAGCCGGGGCGGTCGCTGTTGCGCACTACTTTGCGCACTTCGATGCCGGTGCGCACCGGCAGGTTGTACTTGCGTACGTAGTGTTCGAAGTAGTCGGCTACCTGGTCCTTGCCGGCAAAGGCATCGGCGTCCATGTCGAACGCCAGGCCCGGGAAGCGGTCGTGCCATACCGGGCCGTTGGCCACCAGCGAATCCCAGCGGCCGGTGCGCCAGGCTTCGGCAATGCGGTTGCGTTCCAGTACCAGGTGCGGCACGCCCAGCTTGCTCAGGTGTTCGCTCATGGCGACACCGGCCTGGCCGGCGCCGACGACGAGGGTGTCAATTTCGAGGTTGTTCAGTGTCATGTCCGAGCCCTTGTTCAGGCGGTTTTTGTGAGGTCGGTTGGAAGACCGCCGTTTACCTGGGGCCAGACTAGGGATGCCCGGACAATGGCGAAAATAGTATTTAGCTGGTGCTTGCCGATAAATTGGCGAAGGCCCCGTCCGGCCGGGGGTGCACCGTGCGTGGTGGCCGTTCAGGCGTGGTAGCGGGGGGCGAAGGGTTAGTTTTTTGTTGCTCAAGGCCTCGGAAAAAGGTGGTTTCCTGGGCCGCGGGCTTGCTCGCAGAATGCCTTCCAACCGCATAGCACAACAGGATCCATGTCATGACCTTCTCCATCATCGGGCGCTGCCAGGAAACCGGCCAGGTCGGTATCGCCATCAGTTCTTCCAGCATCGCGGTCGGTGCCCGCTGCCCCTGGGTCAGGGCCGGGGTAGGCGCGGTTGCCACGCAGAACATCACCTTGCCCGCCCTCGGGCCGCAGATTCTCGACGCCCTTGAGCGCGGGCAACTGCCACCGGCCAACGCCCTGGAGCAGGTGCTGAGCGCCAATGGCTGGAGTGAATACCGCCAGGTCACGGTGATCGACAGCCACGGCCAGGTGGCGCTGTTCACCGGGCGTGAAGCCCTTGGCACCCATCATGCCGTGGCCGGGGAGCAGTGCGCGGCAGCCGGTAACCTGTTGGCCTCGGCTGCCGTGATAGAGGCCATGGTGCAGGCATTCGAGCAGGCCAGCGGGCACCTGGCTGACCGCCTGCTGGCCGCCATGCACGCGGCGATGGCGGCAGGCGGTGAAGCCGGGCCGGTCCATTCTGCCGCGCTCAAGGTTGCCGGCGAGCTGACCTGGCCGCTGGTGGACCTGCGGGTAGACTGGGCCGACAACGACCCCATCGGCGCCCTGCAGGGCTTGTGGCGGGCCTATCGCCCGCAGATGCAAGACTATGTGACCCGCGCCCTGGACCCGACCGCAGCCCCCAGCTACGGGGTGGCGGGCGATGAGTGAGTTCGCCAGCCGCACGCTGTTGGCCCGGTTGGTGGGCTTTGCCACGGTCAGCCGCGACTCCAACCTCGACCTGATCGGTTTCGTGCGCGACTACCTGGCCAGCCTGGGCGTTGCCAGTGAGCTGTTCCTCAACACCGAGGGCACCAAGGCCAACCTGTTCGCCACCATCGGCCCCACAGACGTCGCGGGTATCGTGCTGTCGGGGCATACCGACGTGGTGCCGGTCGATGGCCAGGCTTGGACGGTAGCACCCTTCACGCTCAGCGAGCACGACGGCCGGCTTTATGGGCGGGGCACCGCCGACATGAAAGGCTTCATCGCCTCGGTGCTGGCGGCAGTCCCGGCATTGCTGGCCGAGCCGCTGCGCATGCCTGTGCACCTGGCGTTTTCCTATGACGAAGAGGTGGGCTGCCTGGGGGTGCGCTCCATGCTGGCCGCCCTTGAGCAACGCCCGCTCAAGCCCCGGCTATGCCTGATCGGCGAGCCTACCGAACTCAAGCCAGTGCTTGGGCACAAGGGCAAGTTGGCCGTGCGCTGCCAGGTGCAGGGTGCAGCCTGCCACTCGGCGTACGCCCCGTATGGGGTCAATGCCATCGAATATGCAGCCAAGCTGATTGGCAAACTGGGTGACCTGGGTGAGGCGCTGGCCAGCCCCGAACGGCATGACTGCCGTTTCGACCCGCCGTTTTCCACGGTGCAGGCCGGCGTGATCAAAGGGGGTACGGCGCTCAATATCGTGCCGGCGCATTGCGAGTTCGATTTCGAAGTGCGGGCCTTGCCAGGCTTTGATGCCGCCACGGTCGCCAGCGAGTTGCAGCAGTATGCCGACGCCGAGTTGCTGCCACGGATGCGCAAGGTCAACCGCGAGAGCGCTATCCGCCTGCAACCCTTGAGTGCCTACCCTGGGCTGGCGACTCCGGCAGGCAGCGAGGCGGCGCAGTTGCTGGCGTTGCTCAGTGGCTCGGAGGCATTCGGTACGGTGGCGTTTGGTACCGAAGGAGGGCTGTTCGACCAGGCCGGTATCCCGACCGTGGTGTGTGGCCCTGGTAGCATGGACCAGGGCCACAAGCCCGACGAGTTCGTCAGCGTCGAGCAGTTGCGGGCGTGTGACGCGATGTTGGCCAGGCTGGTGGCCTACCTGCGCCAGGTGCCTGTCAGAAGCTGGCCTTGACCTGCAGCCCGACCACCAGGGCGTTGTCGATGGCTTTGCCCGAGAACGCGCCTGGCTCGATGATGTACTGCACATCCGGCCGCAGGTTCAGCCACGGTGTGGCCTGGTAGCCGTAGCTCAGTTCGATCAACTGCTCGGCGCTGTCGATGTCCGGGTAGGGGCGGCCGGCATCGAAGGCAGTCGCTTGCTGGACGTCCCGGCTGCGTGGGTTGGGCACCGCACGGCCGTAGCCCAAGGCCACGGTATCCCGTGGGCGCCCCTGGAACGGTTGATACAACACCACGCCTGCGCCATACCACTTGGTGAAAGGCGAGGCCGCCTTGCTGGACGCCGAGTACTGGCCAAACGTATGCAGGCTGCGCCCTGGCAGGCCAGGGTCGTTCCACACGGTCTGGTCGATCAGCAGGTAATGGCCGCCACGGCCCGCCACCTGCTTGTCGCTGCCGATACGCTTGGCGTCGGAGCTGTCGTAGTAGTAACCCAGCTTGTACTCGCCGGGCAGCTCGCCCTGAAGCTTGTAGACCAGCTCAACCGGGACCACGGTGCCGGTGGTGTGCTTGGGCCCCAGGTGCCAGGCCCGGCTGGAATTGCCGTTGCTTTCCGGGTCGACGTTGAAGGCGGCAACCCGCAGTTGCCAGGCGGGCGACAGGTCGTACTTCACGCGCATGCCAAGGCGGGCGTTGGGGTAGTTGGTCCAGCCGCTACCACCGGAGATGTTCAGCGGGTGGCCGCAGAAACCGGCATTCATGAAGTTGCACAAAATGCCACTGTCCAGGCCGCCCAGGTCGTTGCCCATGGCCATGTAGCCGAGCTTCACGTTCAGCGCCGGGGTAAACAGGGTGCGCTCGTAGCTCAGTTCGGTCAGGCGGGTGTAGAGGCCGCCGTAGTTTTCCTGAATCGGCAGTCGGTTGCCTACCAGGTCTTCGGAGGCGCTGTTGCCTCGGCGATCGTTGATGGTCAGCTGCACTTTGCCGCCATTGTCCAGGCCATACAGCTTGGACAGGTCAAACTGGACGCCCAGTTTGACGTTTTGCGAGTAACGCGCCGAGCGGTGCAGGCCGCCGTGAGCGTTGTAGGCGGTTTCACCGCTGTAGTCGGCGGTGAAGCGGATGCCGTCTGCCTCAAGCTGGTGGCGCAGGCCGCCCCAGTCGCCTGTTAGCGTGCTGCGGGTCATCAGGCCGCCGTCGGCGAGGGCAGGGGTGCTGGCCAGGGCCAGCAGCAAAGCAGGAGTCATGCGGGTTGCGGATAGCATTGCGGGGGTCTCGGGGAGTCTTTCAGGGCCTCTGGGCGGGTAAAACCGCCCCCCACGCAGGCGGGTAGCACACCCGCCTGAACTAGCCGGCGCACCGGGCCGGCTGTGGGGTTGGGCTCACCTGAACCTGGCGGGAACAGGTGAGCCCGCGCCAAAGGCGTCACGGTCTCAAGGCAGGGCGTAAGCGATCACATAGTCGCCCCGGTCAGTCGACTGGCGTGCGCCGCCCGCGGTGATCACCACGTACTGCTTGCCGGTCTTGGGCGACACATAGGTCATCGGGCCACCCTGGCTACCCACCGGCAGGCGTGCTTTCCAGATCTCGTTACCGTTGCTGCTGTCATAGGCGCGCAGGTAGAAGTCCTGGGTGCCGGCAATGAATACCAGCCCGCCTTGGGTCGACAGCGTGCCACCGAGTGTCGGCAGGCCGATCTTGATGGGCAGGTGCAGGCGGATGCCCAGTGGGCCGGTGTCTTCCACGGTGCCAACCGGGACCTGCCAGGCCACCTGGCGGGTTTTCATGTCGATGGCGGTGAGGGTGCCGAACGGCGGAGCCTGGCACGGAATGCCGGCCACCGACAGGAAGCGGTTCTTGTTCACTGCATACGGCGTGCCTTTGAGCGGTACCGCGCCCATGCCGGTGTTCAACGACTCGCCACCGGAGGCTGCCTTGCCCTGGTTCTGCGACGGGATCATCTGGATCCACAGGCCCAGGCGCATGTCGTTGACGAAGATGAAACCATGCACCGGGTCGGTGGAAATACTGCCCCAGTTCATGCCGCCCAGCGAACCGGGAAAGCTCAGCGACAGGTCCGTGCCTGGCGCGGTGTACAGGCCGTCGTAGCGCATTTTCTTGAAGTCGATGCGGCACAGCAGCTGATCGTACGGGGTAGCCCCCCACATGTCCGACTCGGTCAGGGTCTGCGCACCGATCTGCGGCATGCCCACCGATTTAGGCTGGGTTGGCGAGTAAGGCTCGTTGGGGATGTTGCTCGGCTTGACCGGCACTTCGTCGACCTGGGTCAGCGGCTTGCCCGTGGCGCGGTCCAGCACGTAGATCTGCCCGGCCTTGGTGCCGATCACAACCGCAGGCACCGACTGGCCGTCGTCCTTGGTGAAGTCGATCAGGCTTGGCTGCATCGGCAGGTCGAAGTCCCACAGGTCGTTGTGGACAGTCTGATAGACCCACTTCTGGTTGCCGGTAGTCGCGTCCAGGGCCAGGACCGAAGCGCCATAGGTGTGGTCCAGCTTGTTGCGTTCCACACCGTAGATGTCGGTGGAGGACGAGCCCATGGGCAGGAACACCGTGTTCATCGCCGGGTCGTAGGACATCGGCGCCCAGCTGTTGGGGGTGCTGCGCACGTAGGTGTTGTCACCCTGTGGCGCCTGACGGTCCTGCGGGTTGCCCGGGTCGAACGCCCAGCGCATGGCCCCGGTGTATACGTCGAAGCCACGGATCACACCGCCTGGCATGTCGGTTTGCACGTTGTCGGCAACACGCCCGCCAACCACCACGGTGGTGCCGGCCATCAGCGGCGCCGAGGACAGCTGGTAGTAGGAGTCTGGAACATCGCCCAGGCCAGCCTTGAGGTCGACTTGGCCATTGTTGCCAAAGCCCTGGCAGAACTCACCGTTGTCGGCATCCACGGCAATCAGGCGGCCGTCGATGGTGTTGGTGAGCAGGCGGCGCTGGCAGTTGGCACCCGCAGGCACGCTGGCGACGCTGACCGGGGTGCTGTTGGGCTGGGTAGGCTGGGCCACGGCCGTGGTGGCGTCGAAGTAAGCCATGCCACGGCAGCGCTGCCAGACCTTGGACTGGGCGTTGATGGCGTTCTTCCACAGCTCCTTGCCGGTATCGGCATCCAGCGCGATCAGGTTGTTGTGTGGGGTGCAGATGAACACCTTGTTGCCAATCTGCAACGGGGTGAGCTGGTCTTCGGCACCGTTGCCGTCACTGATGGCCACGTCGCCGGTGTGGTAGGTCCACGCCACTTTCAGTTTGTCGACGTTGTCACGGCGGATCTGGTCCAGCGCTGCGAAGCGGCTGCCACCTTCGGTATTGCCATAGTGGGCCCAGTCTTTCTGTGCGGTGCCGGGCTCCACCGGGGTCAGGCCAGGGCCGTTGCCGGTGGGCGCAACGCTGGGGTGGGCGACGAACATGTTGCCGGCGGCAACCGCCAGCACTACGCCCATGACCGCGGCCACGCCATAGGCGCTGCGGCCTGCGCTGGCACCGCCAGCCCGTGCCAGCATCGGGTAGGCAAGGGCGACGACCGCGCCGATGGCGCCGAACATGAACAGGCGCGAGAACAGCGGCCAGAACACCAGGCCGGCGTCAGCCACGGCCCACAGCACGGTCCCCAGCAGGAACACGGCATACAGCCAGGCCCCGGCCCGCTTGCGCCGGGCGATGAGGATGCCGGCCAGGGCCATGGCCAGGCCGCCGATCAGGAAGTACCAGGAACCGCCCAGGCCGGCGAGCTTGAAGCCGCCGGCGGCCAGCAGAAGGCCAAGCAGGGCAATGATGATGCCCAGCCCGCCCAGGACGAGGGTTGAGGCGCCAGAAGTGCGCGGAGTGTGTGTCATGCCAGGGATCTCAGCAGGTGGAATGCGCCGAGTTTAAACGCTTAGCTTGCTAATTAACAAGTTGGTACAAAATATTCTGAGGCTGATTGTCGCAGGCCTGGAACTTATAAAACGCTGCCAAATACCGGCAAATGGCTCGCAAATACAAGTTAACTTGCGGCTAAAAACGTTATTGAATCCAGGTGTAGACTTTCGTAGAACCCGTTGATAGCTAGGCGCCAAGCGGCAGCAGTAAACCAATCACCACGAACAGCCCACCGCAACAGCGGTTGAACCCGGCGCCGCCCTGGTTCAGCCACGGCCGGATGCGAAACGCCAAGCGGGCCAACAGGTACTCCACCGCAAGCTCGACACTGGCAAAGGTGGCTGCCATCACCGCGAACTGCACGGGCAGGTCGCGCTGCGGGTCGATGAACTGCGGCAAGAAGGCGCCGTAGAACAGCAGTACCTTGGGGTTGGCCAGGGCCGACAGCAGGCCTTGGAGAAACAGGCTGCCATTGCCCTGTACAGCCCCATGCCCGGCTGCTGCGAGGTGAAGCCCCGGGCTGCGCCACAGTTGAATGCCCAGCCACACCAGGTAGGCACCGCCCGCCCATTTCAGCCCGCTCAACGCTGACGGGTATGCCTGCAACAGCGCACCGATGCCGAACATGGCCAAGGCGATCAGCGCAACGAACCCCACCACGCCGCCGAGAATGGTGAACAGGGTGCGACGTGCGCCATAGAGTGCGCCGTGGGTGAGGGCCAGCAGGCTGTTTGGCCCAGGGGTAACGGCCAGCCCAGCACTGGCCAGCAGGTAGATAAGCCAAGTTTCGATTGCCATGCTGCGAGCACCAGTTGCCGGAGAGAGCGTCAGTTTAGGAGGCCTTGTTGACGGGTGCAGGGTAGTATCTGGTCATTCCATGGTCATATCTGGACAGCCTGTATGCACCCCGACATTCGCTTGCTGATCGTACCGATGCCCGATTTTGCCCTGCTGCCTTTCGGTGCTCTGCTCGACAAGCTGCGTTTCAGCGCTGACGACGAGGATTACAGCCGCCAGCGTTATTGCGCCTGGACAGTAGCCGGGCTGACGGCAGAGCCGGTAGCCTCCAGCTGCGGTGCAGTGGTGCAGGTGGAGGGTGCAGTCGATCAGCTGGAATTGTCTGGTTTTGACTACCTGGTGTTGTTGGGTGGCCGAGGCGCCATGGCAACGGCGGCCAAGGCGCCAGACTACGCAGGGCTGCTGAAAAAAGCCGCCAGGGCAGGGGTGAAGTTGGTGGGCGTGGACAACGCAGCTTTTTTGCTGGCAGCGTGCGGCCTTTTGCAAGGGCGCAGGGCGGTGATCCACTGGCGCCACCAAGCTGAATTTCGCGCTGCTTTCCCTCACCTGCAGATGGTCCCGGAACAGCTGTTCTGCATCGATGGCGACCGCATCACCTGCGCGGGGGGTACCGCGGTTGTCGACCTGGTTGTAGCCTTGCTGGCAAAAGCGTGTGGGCGAGCCCGAGCGCTGAAAGGGCTGGCAGACATGCTGATGGATGAACCCCGAGACAGCCACCACGCATTGCGAACGCTGGAGCCTGGGCCCGGCGCAGGTCGGCTGGTGGCACGCGCGCAGGCGCTGATGCGCCATCACCTGGGCACGCCATTGCCTGTGGAGCACCTGGCGGCTGAACTGGGGATCAGCAGGCGGCAACTGGACCGGCAGTTCCAGGCCAGCCAGGGCATGAGTGCCAAGGCCTGGTGGCACGAGATGCGTCTGCAACAGGCGCGCTGGCGCCTGCTCAACTCAAGCCACAGCCTGGCGCAGATCGCCTACGAGGTGGGGTTGGGGGACGCCAGCCACCTGGGCAAATGCGTGCGCAAGCGTTTTGCTTGTACGGCGCAGCAGTTGCGCGCAGGAGGCGGGTAGGCCTGACGCCTGTCAGGCCGGCCTGGCCCGATTACTGGGGGGTGCCGAACAGGCCGGTCCAATAAATGCCAGCATCGCTTTTCGGGTCGGTGGCATAGGCGGCGCCCAGGTCGCGGAAGTCCGGGTTCATCAGGGTTGCGCAATGCCCAGGGCTGTCGAGCCAGCCTTGAACCACTTTTTGCGCAGTGTCGCGGCCAGCGGTGATGTTCTCGCCAATCTGCTGGTACAGGTACCCGGCCAGTTCGGCGCGATCACCCGGCGTACGGCCATCCTTGTCGATATGGTCGAAGAAGTTCTGGTTGGCCATGGCCCGCGTATGGTTGGCAGCCACGCCAGCCAGCACGGCGTTCCAGGTAAGTGGCGGCGCGGCGGCGAACGGCTGGCCACCGCACTGGCGCGGCTGCTGGCGTGCTGCATTGATTGCCTGCAGTACCTTCTGCCCTTCGGCCTGCCAGTCACCCAGGCGACCGCTTAGCAGAGGGCGCGCCAGCACGATCCGCCAGTCTCGCCCTTCCTGGCTGACGCCGATGTCCACGAACTGCGGGTCGAGCACCACCTGACAAAAGCTTTCTTCGATGGCATGCATGGCCGCACGGGCATCGCGCGGGCCGGACAGGCTGATGGCCTGCACGTTGACCATGGGGTAGGCCGCACGGGTCATGGCCTGCTGCAGGTCGCGGGTGCCCTCCGGCGACAACGCCAGGCGTGTATCGCTGTTGAGCGGGGGAAGCTCCAGCGAAGCCTCCGTGCCACAGGACTGTGCCGTGCTGCGGTAGACATTGATCGAGTCGATCAGCTGCGCCTCTTCGCCGGTTACCGCCAGCGCTCCAGTCGAGACAAGCAGGCCCAGCGAAAAGGCAGCAACGGATGGCAGGACGCGCATGTGGATCTCCCTGTAACTGGCAGCGTCGTGGTTCGCGCTGCTCATCCTACACAAGCCCGGTGGTTTACGCCCGAGCCTGTGCAACCCATTGAACGGGTTGGCATGCACCGATGTGCCGTGAGTTTTACCCTAAGCGGCAATTGACCGCAGCCAGAGGCAAAAGTGCGATTGGGTGATCTGAAGGCGGCCGAGCTTGTGCAACGATTCAGCGCGGTAGCACGTTCCCTCAAGCGTCGGCCCAGCGGTTTAGTCGAGCGTCAGCATCAACACCAAAGGCAGGGTCGCTGCAGCCGCCACTGTCTGCAGCGCGATGATGGTTGCCATCAGCGGTGCGTTGCCGCCCATCTGCCTGGCCATGACGTAGGAGGACGATGCGGTGGGTAGCGCCTGGAACAGCACCGCGACCACCGCCGCCTGGCCACTGAGGCCAAGCAGCCGGCACAACGCCCACGCCAAGGTCGGCATGACCAGAAACTTGAAGCCCGACGCGGCCATCACAGGCCGCACCTGCTGGCCCACGCGCGCGCCGCCCAGCGCCGCGCCCACGCACAATAGCCCGAGTGGCAGCGCGGCCTGGCCCAGCGCCTTGACCGTAGGCTCGATGCCAGCGGGCAGGCCCAGGCCGGTGACCCGCAGTAGCAGCCCGCCAGCGCAGCCGATGATCAGCGGGTTGGCGAAGATCGCGCGCAGCACCGTAAGGGGCGAGCTGTGGCGCGCGCTGAAGCGCGCGAACACCAGCACGCAAAGCAAGTTGACCAGGGGCACGATGGCCGCGTTGGCTACCGCCGCCAAGGCAATGCCGGCCGTGCCGTAAATGCCGGCGGCCAGGGTCGCCCCAATGTAGTTGTTGAAGCGCACCCCGCCCTGAAAGACAGACGTGAAGTCAGCGCCGTCGTGCTGGCTGATGCCTTGGTACAGCATCAACAGCCCTGCGCCGGCTACGGTCGAAAGCATCAACACCGCCACCATGCCCAACACCGGCACGCCATCAAGGTTGGCGGTGGCCAGCCCATGTAGAAACAGCGAGGGCAGCAGTACGTAGTAGCTCAGGCGTTCGGCACCCGGCCAGAAACCGTCGGCCAGGAACCCCCTGATGCGCAGAAAGGTGCCCAAGGCGATCAACAGGATGATCGGCAACAGCGTGGTCAGCAGCAAGTGCAGCATGTTCGGTGATCCGTGGCCGGGTACGGCGCATAGCGTACCGGTTGCGCGCAGGCTTTAGAAACGCCGAAAACGCTTTGGTCGCTGCGTCAGCGCCGCCCGCGGCCGTAAGCCTGGCTGATGCGGTCGATCACCATGGCAAGCGCCACAATGGCCAGCCCCGCTTCCATGCCCTGGCCAACGTTCAGCGTCTGGATGCCCGCCAGCACGTCCTCGCCCAGCCCCCGTGCACCGATCATTGAGGCCACCACCACCATCGACAGGGCCATCATCACCGACTGGTTGAGGCCGGCCATGATGCTCGGCAGTGCCAGCGGCAGTGCGATGCGCCGCAACCGCTGCCAGCGGCTGGCGCCCAGCCCATGTGCGGCTTGCAGCAGCGAAGGGTCGATCTGGGCCAGGCCTAGTTGGGTCAGGCGCACCAGCGGTGGCAGGGCGTAGATCAGGGTGGCGAACACCGCAGGCACTTTGCCCAGGCCGAACAGCATCAGCACGGGGATCAGGTAGACGAACGCCGGCAGTGTCTGCATCACGTCCAGCACCGGCATGATCAGCCGCCGGGCCAGTGGGCGTGCGGCCAGCAGAATACCGAGCGGTACGCCGATCAGCACGCACAGGCCGGTGCTCACCAGCACCAGGGCAAGGGTTTGCAGCAGCTTGTCCCACAGCCCGAGCATGCCTATCAGCGCCAGCAACGCCACAAGCACCAGGCTTCGCACACCGCTGCGGGTGGCGTGCCATGCCACCAAGCCCACCAGTGACAGCAGCAGCCACCAGGGCACCAAACGCAGTAGGTTTTCCAGCCCGACCAGCACCTGCAGCAGTTGGTCGGACACCGCGCGCAGGTGGTCGCCATAGTTCAGTACCAGCCAGTCCACCAGCCTGTTGATGCCGTCGGCAAATGAGAACTGCAACGCTTGTGGAAAGCCCTCACTCACAGGCTGGCCTCGACCTTGGCCGCGATGTCTGCAGGCAGCCACGCTTTCCACACTGCCGGGTTGTCGCGCATGAACGCCAGTGCAGCTTCCCGTGGTGGTGTGCGTTTCTCGCTCATGCTTGCCAGGGTGCGGTTAAGCAGGTCAATGGGCAAATCGACCTGCTCGAACACCTTCACCAGGTCGGGGTAGTTGTCACGGAACGCCTTGGACACCCCGATCGACAGCTTGGCCGGCAATGAACTGCTGCCCTTGGGCGCCGGGTTGGCGGCATCGGTGAGCGTTGCCCAGGCCTGGGCGTCGAATGGCGGTTCCTGTAGCCGAATGAGCTTGTACCGGCCCATCAACGGGGTAGGGTTCCAGTAATAGAACAGCACCGGCTGGCCACGGCGGATCGCCGAGCCGATTTCGGCATCCATCGCTGCGCCCGAGCCGCTGCGGAAATTGCTGTACAGGTCGTTCAGGCCGTAGGCCTTGAGCTTCTGACTGTTGACGGTTTCAGACGTCCAGCCGCTGGGGCTGTTGAGGAAGCGCCCCTTGCCTGGCGCCTCGGGGTCGCGGAACACCTGAGGGTACTGTTTCAGGTCCTCGACACTGCGCAACTGTGGCGCCAGGGGTTTGATATTGCGTGCGGTGTCACCTTCGACCACATAGGCCGGTACCCACCAGCCTTCCTCGGCATGCTTCACGGTGTCGCCCAGTGCGAACACCTGCCCGGCCTGCTCAGCCTTGACCCAGGCCGGGCTACGGCCAGCCCATTCTTCGGCGATCACTTGCAGGTCGTTGCGCGCCAGGGCCACTTCCATGCTGACGGTACTGCCGGGCAGGGTGTCGGTGGCATGGCCGTAACCACGCTCGGCGATCACGCGCAGCAATTCGGTGGTGAATGCGCCGCTTTCCCAGCCAATGGCGCCGAAGTGGATCGGTGCTTGCGGTGGCGCTGCCGCTGCACTGTCTGCACTGGCCAGCCCTAGCGCCAGCAGCGCCCCCAATAGCAGCGTTGGGCCTTTCTTCATGAACACCTCGTCGTCTACGGCACCTTGGGAATGGGGCAAGTGTAGACGACGAGATGAACAGCCCTGGCAGGCTTAGACGCGGAACTGGTCCATCAGCGCCTGCTGCTGGTTGGCCAGGCTGTTGAGCGATTGGCTCACGCGGGCTGATTCGTTGGCCTGGCCAGACAGCGATTCGGTGACGTCGCGAATGGTCGCCACGTTGCTGTTGATTTCCTCAGCCACCGCACTTTGCTCTTCAGCGGCCGAGGCAATCTGCAGGTTCATGTCGGTAATCACCGTGACCGCCTGGCCAATGCGCTGCAGCGCGGTAACCGCCTGGCCCACCTGCTGCACACCGCTTTGGGCCTGGCGATGGCTATTGTCCATGGCGCCTACCACCTCACGGGTGCCGTCCTGCAGCGCTTCGATCACCTGGCGGGTTTCCTCCACCGACTGCTGGGTGCGCTGGGCCAGGTTGCGCACTTCGTCGGCGACTACGGCAAAGCCACGCCCGGCCTCGCCGGCGCGTGCGGCTTCAATGGCGGCGTTGAGCGCCAGCAGGTTGGTCTGCTCGGCAATGGAGCGGATCACTTCCAGCACTGAGCCAATCTTCTCGCTGTTCTGCGCCAGGCCTTGCACCTCGGCCATGGCGCCGCTCATGTCCGATGCCAGGGCATCGATGCTGTGGGTGGTGCGCTCGATCACCGCCAGGCCCTCGCGGGTGGCCTGGTCGGCCTCGCGTGCAGCCTGGGCGGCCTGCGCAGCGCTGCGCGCCACATCCTGGGCGGTTGCGCTCATCTCGTGGGAGGCGGTGGCCACCTGATCGACCTGACGATACTGCTGCTCCATCCCGGCGCTGGTTTCAGTGGCGATGGCCGACGATTGGTCGGCGGTGGAACGGGCAGCATGTACCGACTCCTTCACCTCGGCGATGGTCGGCTGCAACTTGTCCAGGAACCGGTTGAACCAGCCGGCCAGTTCCCCCAGTTCATCCTGCTTCTGGTAGGTCAGGCGGCGGGTCAGGTCACCCTCGCCGCTGGCGATGTCCTTGAGCATCGCGGCCACGCCCAGAATCGGCCGGGTCACCCCGCGTGCCATCAGCCACACCAGCAGCAACCCCAGAATCGCGGCGGCAAGGCCCAGGCCGAGTTCCAGCAGGGTGCCGCTGGTATTCAGCGCATCCAGCTCCTGCTTCAGGGTTTCGGCGGGGCCGGTCAGGGCGTTTTCGGGCACATCCAGCAGCACGCCCCAGGGCTTGGCGTCGGGGATGGGGCGGAAGGCCGCCAGCACCTTGAGGCGCTGGCGGTCGTTGAGAATGACCATCTTGCCATCGGCCAGCTTGCGTACCAGTTCGGCGCCCTTGGCGGTATCAACCTGGTCGAAGCGCTGGGCCAGTTTGCTGGCGTCGGCGCTGTAGCCGGCCAGCAAGCCCACAGGGCTGAGGATACCCACCGTGGTACGGCCTTCGTAGAGGCTGGCACTGGCTTCCTGGCTCAGCGCCTGCAAACTGTTCAGGTTGATGTCGGCCGAGAGCGTGGCGATGATCTTGCCGTCTACCGTGAGCGGGAACACGATGCTGGTCATCAGCACCTGCTGGCCGTCGATATCGTAGAAGTAGGGCTCTACCACGCAGACCTTGCCGGTGGTGCGCGGGCACACCCACCAGGTATTGGCGGGCTGGCCGCTGGGGCCGATGTCGGTGTCGGCCATGTCGTGCTCCGGGAGCGCCATGGACGTCAGCTGACCGGCGCGCGGCTGCGACCAGTACAGGGCAAAGCGCCCGGTTTCGTTGCTGCCCAGCTCCGGCTTGCCGGCAAACAGGCTGTCCTTGTTGTCCAGCGCATTGGGCTCGAACACCAGTGACAGCCCGAGCAGTTCAGGGTTTGCCTGCAGCGCGGCGCGTACCTGGCGGGTCATGTCCTCACGCAGGTCGAACGCATCAAGGAAGCGCTTTTCCGCCTGCTCGCGCAGGAACAGCACCTGGCGGGCAAACCCGGCGCCGTATTGGTAGGCGTCCATGAACTGGCGGCGGATGTTGAGTGCCTGCACTTCACCCTGGGACTCGATGCGCGATTGGGCCGACTCGGTCAGCATCTGCATGCTGCTGGCCTTCACCAGGTCGGAGCTGTGGTCCATGCGGTACAGCGACAGGCCGACGAGCAGGGTGACGATGCCTGCCAGGCACAGGCCGGCAAGCAGGGTGATCTTCCATTGGATGGAAAGTTGTCGCAAAGGCATGGGGCGTGTCCCTTTTCTAAGAGTAAGGGTTATGGCTTCGAAGGGGCGCTTCGCAGCCCCACAGGGCTATCGGCGTCAATAGCGCTTTCTTTATTCAAACGTTCAATTTAACCGAATGGCCGCGGGTAAAACGCCGCAACATGGCGTTTTTGACATCTGCGGCTCACTGCTTCAGAGTGCGCGCTTTTTTTCCGTCGTTATGAGGTAAGCCAACATGAATGCAGTGATCGCCGCGGTCGGCATCATGCTGATACTCAGCCTGTCCCGCGTGCACGTGGTCATCGCCCTGATCATCGGTGCCCTGGTGGGCGGGCTGGTCGGTGGCCTGGGCATCGACGGTACCCTCAAGGCCTTCAACGGTGGCCTGGGGGGAGGGGCCACGGTGGCGTTGTCGTATGCCTTGCTCGGCGCCTTTGCCGTGGCCATTGCCAAATCCGGGCTGGCCCACGCGCTGGCCGACCGGGCACTGGCCATGATCGACCGGCAGGGGCATGCCAATGGCGGCAAGGTAAAGTGGCTGATGATCGGCCTGATGCTGGTGGTTGCCGTGTGTTCGCAGAACATCCTGCCCATTCATATTGCCTTCATCCCCCTGCTGGTGCCGCCGCTGCTGTATGTGCTTACCCGCCTGCGCATCGACCGTCGGCTGATTGCCTGCGTCATCACCTTTGGCCTTATTACCCCTTACATCTTCCTGCCCGTGGGGTTTGGCAACATCTTCCTCAACCAGATTCTGCTGGCCAACGTGGCCCGCGCCGGCGTGGACATCACTGGCCTCGATGTCACCCATGCCATGGCCATCCCAGCGGCAGGCATGCTGGTAGGCCTGTTGACGGCAGTGTTCATCAGCTACCGCAAGAAGCGTGACTACGACCTGGCGCGCATCGAGCAGGTGGAGCAGGTGAGCGTGCAGTACAACCCCATGACGCTGCTGGTCGCCGGGGTGGCGATCGTCGCCGCCTTCATCGTGCAACTGGTGCTGGACTCGATGATCATCGGGGCCATGGCAGGCTTCCTGATTTTCTCGCTGTCAGGCATCGTCAAATGGCGGGATACCGATGACCTGTTCACCGAAGGCATGAAGATGATGGCCATGATTGGTTTCATCATGATTACGGCGTCGGGCTTTGCCGATGTGATGAAGGCCACCGGGGAAGTGAAGAGCCTGGTGGAAGCGGCGGCGCAGTGGATCGATCACAGCAAGGGTATCGGTGCCCTGCTGATGCTGTTGGTTGGCCTGTTGGTCACCATGGGCATTGGCTCGTCGTTTTCCACCGTGCCGATCCTGGCAGCGATCTTCGTGCCGCTGTGTGTTCAGTTGGGGTTCGACCCACTGGCCACGGTGTGCATCGTGGGCACCGCCGGGGCCTTGGGAGATGCTGGCTCGCCGGCCTCCGACTCAACCCTGGGCCCGACCTCGGGGCTGAATGTGGACGGGCAGCACCATCATATCTGGGACACGGTGGTACCGACCTTCATCCACTACAACTTGCCGCTGCTGGCATTCGGCTGGCTGGCGGCAATGACGTTGTAGGGGAGGGCGTCAGCCCTTGCGCGGGGGTGGCGAAATGCGGTTGAGCACGGTGCTGCCATCCTTGCTGCGGGTCAGGTAAACCGGCAGCACTTTGGGCAGGTTATTGACCAGTTGCCCGACTTCGCGGGTGTTGTACACGCCGCTGATGCGGATGTGCCCCGTACCGGCATCGGCAAGGCGCAACGGTTTGTCCAGGTAGCGGTTGATCATGGGCAGCGCCTGCTCCAGGCTGATGCTGTCCAGTACCAGCTTGCCGCTGCGCCAGGCCAGCGTGTTGGCAAAGTCATCAGGCTGCTCCAGTTGCGGCTCGAAGTCCCCCTGGCGGTAATTGGCCTGCATGCCTGGGCCCAGGCGGTAGCCGCCGCTGCCGTCGCTGGATACCAGCACCGAACCTTCCACCAGGGTCACCTTCACCTGATCCTGATACTTCCATACATTGAATTGAGTGCCGGTGACGCGAGTCTGCCCGTTCCCCGCACGTACGATGAACGGGTGGCTGCTGTCGTGTTGCACGCTGAAGAACGCTTCACCACGCTTGAGGGTGACCTGACGCTGGTCCTTGAAGTTGAGGTAGGTCAGTTCGGTGTTGAGGTTGAGCTGCACCGTGCTGCCGTCGCTCAACTGCACGGTCTGCATGTGATCGCCAGCCTCGAGGTGCTGGTAATGGTTGGGCAGCCAGCCTTGCTCCCAGCCCATCCACCCGGCCAGCGGCAGCGCCGCCAGCGCGATGGCCGCTGCGCAGGCCTGGGTTCGCCAGCGGCGTACCCGTGCTGGCCGGCCTGATCGGTTGGGTGATGCCGCTACATCGTCCCTGCGGGGCAGCAGGTCAGCGGTTTCCCAGATCTCCAGCATTGCCTTGTATTCCACAGCGTGCCGTGGGTCTGCCGCCAGCCAGTGGGCGAATGCCTCCCGCTCGGCGGCCTGGCAATCATCGGCATGCAGGCGCATGCACCAGTGCGCCGCAGCATCGGTGATGGCGTCATCAGGGCGTTTATTGGGGAGGTCTTGGTTCATTGCAGCTCCGGGTTTTGCGCATTCTAACCTTGCGCTGGGCTAGACGAGAACCGGAGTAATGGCGAATCAAAATCATTTATTTCGATTTTTCGCCGAATCTGACGATATTTACCGCGTTTGAGAACCCTTCGCGTGGAAAAAGCCCATCGCATGCAGGGGTATAAGACGCTATCCGCGCGTACCCGCAAAAATGAAATTTACGTAGCTCGCTAATCAAGGCTTTGACATTAACTGCCTAGGCAGTAATATTTTCACATAATTGCCCGAGCGATCACCCATGGCTCATTTTTCACCAGAAAATTTCCAGACCTGTGCCATCGGCATGCTGCTTGGCCGATCGGCCATTCTCAAGGACCGCATCCTCGACTGGCACCTCGAGTCAGAAGGCGTGACGGCTGCACAGTTCAAGGTGCTGATCATCGTGACCCAGTATCAGGTCGATACCCCGGCTGAGTTGTGCCGTTACCTGGGGCTGGACAGCGGGTCGATGACCCGCATGCTCGACCGGCTTGAGCAGAAGGAGCTGCTGATGCGCACGCGCTGCCCGGACGATCGTCGCCAGGTGCGCATCGCCCTGACCGAAGACGGCCAGCGCCTGGCCGACCGCCTGCCGGAGATTGGCGCCGCGGCCATGAACGAGCTGTGCGGCGTGCTGGCGCCCAACGAGCTGAAAACGCTCGAAAGCCTGCTGGCCAAGATTCTGCTGAACGCTGGCGACCCATTGACGGTCCGTCGCTTTGGCGACCGTTGAACCCTGCCACCTCTTCTTCAAGGTACCGTCATGGAAACCTCCACAGACACCCAGAACCCTCCCGAAGCGCCCCAGTCGTCGCGCAAGCGCAAGGTCTGGCTGTTGGGCCTGTTGCTGTTGGTCATACTGGCTGGCCTGGGGACCTGGGCGTGGTACAGCCTGGTTGGCCGCTGGTACGAGAGCACCGATGACGCCTACGTCAACGGCAATGTGGTGGAGATCACACCACTGGTCACAGGCACTGTCACCAGCATCGGGGCCGATGACGGTGACCTGGTGCACGCCGGCCAGGTGTTGCTGCAGTTCGACCCGTCCGACAGCGAGGTCGCGTTGCAGTCTGCTCAGGCCAACCTGGCGCGCACCGTTCGCCAGGTGCGCGGCCTGTACAGCAACGTCGATTCGCTCAAGGCCCAACTGGACACCCGCCAGGCCGAGCTGCGCAAGGCCCAGCAGGATTTCAACCGGCGCAAGGTACTGGCTGACAGCGGCGCCATCGCCGCTGAAGAGCTGTCCCATGCCCGCGACGACCTGAGCGTGGCCCAGGCCGCGGTCAACAGTGCCCGCCAGCAGCTCAGCACCAGCACGGCGTTGGTGGACGACACCGAGGTGGCTTCGCACCCCGAGGTCATGGCCGCCGCCGCCGACCTGCGCAAGGCCTACCTGGACCATGCCCGTACCACGCTGGTGGCGCCGGTCACCGGCTATGTGGCCAAGCGCACCGTGCAGTTGGGGCAGCGCCTGCAGCCGGGCACCGCCACCATGGCGGTGATACCGCTGGACCAGGTGTGGATCGATGCCAATTTCAAGGAAACCCAGCTGCGCCAGATGCGCATTGGCCAGCCGGTGGAAATCAGCGCCGACCTGTATGGTGGCGCGGTCACCTACACAGGCACTGTGGACAGCCTGGGCGCTGGCACCGGCAGCGCCTTTGCGCTGCTGCCCGCACAAAACGCCACGGGCAACTGGATCAAGATCGTTCAGCGCGTGCCGGTGCGCATTCACATCAACCCCGAACAGCTCAGGGATCACCCGCTGCGCATCGGCCTGTCCACGGTGGCCGAGGTCGATCTGCATGACCAGAGCGGCCCCGCCCTGGCCCAGCAACCGCCGCAGCAGGCCAGCTACACCACGCAAGTCTACGATCGCCAGTTGGGAGAGGCAGACAAGCTGATCGCCCAACTGATCCGTGACAACAGCGCACCTGGCAAGACGGCCCAGCGATGAGCAATAACGCCGCGGCCCAGTTCACCCCGCCCAGCCTGTTGCTGACCACGATCGGGCTGTCGCTGGCAACGTTCATGCAGGTGCTTGACACCACGATCGCCAACGTTGCCTTGCCGACCATTTCCGGCAACCTGGGGGTCAGTTACGAGCAGGGCACCTGGGTCATCACCTCGTTTGCGGTGAGTAATGCGATTGCCCTGCCACTCACCGGCTGGCTAAGCCGCCGGTTCGGCGAGGTGAAGCTGTTCCTGTGGGCGACGCTGCTGTTCGTGCTGGCGTCGTTTCTGTGCGGCATTGCCCAGTCGATGCCTGAGCTGGTGGGCTTCCGGGTGCTGCAGGGGGTAGTGGCAGGGCCCTTGTATCCGATGACCCAGACGTTGCTGATTGCAGTCTACCCGCCGGCCAAACGGGGGATGGCACTGGCACTGCTGGCGATGGTCACGGTGGTGGCGCCCATCGCCGGGCCCATACTGGGTGGCTGGATCACCGACAGTTACAGTTGGCCGTGGATCTTTTTCATCAATATACCCATTGGCCTGTTCGCGGCGGCAGTGGTGCGCCAGCAAATGCGCACCCGGCCGGTGGTGACCAGCCGGCAACCGATGGACTATATCGGCCTGCTGACGTTGATCGTGGGTGTCGGGGCGTTGCAGGTGGTGCTGGACAAGGGTAATGACCTGGACTGGTTCGAGTCATCGTTCATCATCATCGGCAGCCTGATTTCGGTGGTGTTCCTGGCGATTTTTGTCATCTGGGAGCTCACCGACCGGCATCCGGTGGTCAACCTGCGCCTGTTTGTGCACCGCAACTTCCGCGTGGGTACTATCGTGCTGGTGGGGGGGTATGCGGGGTTCTTCGGTATCAACCTGATCTTGCCGCAATGGCTGCAGACGCAGATGGGCTACACCGCGACCTGGGCGGGCCTGGCGGTGGCGCCTATTGGCCTGTTGCCGGTCATCATGTCGCCGTTCGTGGGCAAGTATGCGCACCGTTTTGATTTGCGGGTACTGGCGGGGCTGGCGTTTCTGGCCATCGGCGCCAGCTGTTACATGAGGGCGGGGTTCACCAGCGAGGTGGACTTCCAGCACGTGGCGCTGGTGCAGCTGTTCATGGGGATTGGGGTAGCGTTGTTCTTCATGCCGACGTTGAGCATTTTGTTGTCTGACCTGCCGCCGCACCAGATCGCCGATGGGTCGGGCCTGGCGACGTTCCTGCGCACGCTGGGGGGGAGCTTCGCGGCGTCGTTGACCACCTGGATATGGATCCGTCGGGCGGACCAGCATCATGCTTATCTGAGTGAGCACATCAGCCAGTTCGACCCTGCCACGCGGCATGCGCTCGAGCGGTTGGGAGGGGCGGATTTGCACAGCTATGCCCAGTTGGAGCAAATTCTCAATGGCCAAGCTTACATGATGTCGACGGTGGATTACTTTACGTTGATGACGTGGGTGTTTGCGGGCCTGATTTTGTTGGTATGGTTCGCCAAGCCGCCGTTTACGGCGAAAGCGGGGCCGGGAGCTGGTGGGCATTGATAGGCTTGACGACTCAAGGTGCCCGCCTGATGACCGCTTCGCAAGTGAGACCGAGCACCGCCCTAACCCACATCCAATATGCTTGAAGCTTGAAGCTTGAAGCTTGAAGCTTGAAGCTTCCCGCTCAACCCTACGGTGATCCCATGGACAACGTCATCGTCATCACCGGCGCCAGCCGCGGCATAGGCGCTGCCACCGCACTGCTCGCCGCTCGGCACGGCTACCGCATCTGCATCAACTACCATGCCGACGACCAGGCCGCCGAAACCATCCTTGGCCAGGTCCTTGCCCTGGGCGCCAAGGCCATTGCCGTGCGTGCCGATGCCAGCGTCGAAGACGAAATCATCCAGCTGTTCAGGCGTGTCGACCATGAACTGGGCCCGGTCACCGCACTGGTCAACAATGCTGGCACCATTGCCCAGCAGAGCCGCGTGGAGGACATGTCTGAATTCCGCCTGCTCAAAATAATGAAAACCAACGTGGTCGGCCCCATGCTGTGTGCCAAGCACGCGGTCCTGCGCATGGCGCATCGCCATGGCGGGCACGGGGGCGCGATCGTCAATGTGTCGCCCATGGCAGCACGCCTGGGCTCCCCAAACGAATACGTGGATTACGCCACCTCCAAAGGTGCGCTGGACACCTTCACCATTGGCCTGGCCAAGGAACTCGCGGGGGAGGGGGTAAGGGTTAACGGGGTTAGGCCGGGTTATATACACACCGGCTTTCACGCGCTGTCTGGCGACCCCGAGCGGGTCAGCAAACTTGAGCACAGCCTGCCCATGGGCCGCGGTGGGCAGCCTGAGGAGGTTGCTGAGGCAATCCTCTGGCTGCTGTCAGACAAGGCCTCCTACTCGACAGGCACTTTCGTGGACCTCAGTGGCGGCCGCTGATTGGCCCCCGGTCTGCCAACAGCAGCCCGACCTGTTCGCTGAGCGCCGTCAGGGCGAAGGGTTTGCACAATATGGCGCCGCGCTGCGAAGGCGCAAGGCTGACCTGCTCGCTGGTGTAGCCTGTAATGTACAGCACGGCTGCGTCACCGGGCATCGCCATCGCCAGCTGCTTACCGTCTACGCCGCCGGGCAAGCCGATGTCGGTAATCAGCAAGGCTGGCTGCAGCCCACCCTGCAGGGCGGCTAGCGCATCCCGCCCGCTGGAATAGGTATAGACCGTGTGCCCCTGGTGATCGAGCAATTCCTCGATCACCAGGCGCAACGTGTGCTCGTCCTCCACCAACATGATGAGGTGGTTAGGCGCAGGGCAGTGGGATTGCGCAGGTTCCGGCGTAACCGCCATTGCCAGGGTGGCCTCGTTGTCCTTGGGCAGGTAGATGTCGATGCAGGTGCCTGACCCCACCACACTCTTGATGTTCATCTGGCCGCCAGACTGGCGGATGAAGCCATACACCATCGACAGCCCAAGCCCAGAACCCTGGCCCAGCGGCTTGGTGGTGAAAAACGGCTCCAGGGCGTGTTCGAGCACTTCGCTAGACATCCCGATACCACTGTCGCTGACCCGTATCTGCACGTAATCGCCGGTGGGTAGGTGCAGGCGTTGGGCTTGCAGTGCATCGACCGCCGTATTGGTGCTGCGGATGGACAACCGGCCACCCAGCGGCATGGCATCGCGGGCGTTGATGCACAGGTTGAGCAACGCGTTTTCCAACTGAGGCGGGTCGATGGAGATCAACCACTGATCGGGGCAGGTGCTGTCCTCGAAATCGATGTTGGCGTGCAGCGAGCTTTTGATCAGGTCATGCATGCCAACGACCAGTTGGTGCACGTCCACAGGTTGCGGCATGAGGGTTTGCTGGCGTGCAAAGGTCAGCAGCCGTTGCACAAGGGCCGCGGCGCGTTGGGTGTCCTGCCTGGCCAGGCCGATGAGCCGCGAGGCGTCGGGGTAACGGCCTTCATCCTGACGCTGTGCGGCAATTTCCAGCGCGCCGGTAATACTGCCCAGCAAGTTGTTGAAATCATGGGAAATACCCCCGGTCAACTGGCCGACTGCCTCAAGCTTTTGTGAATGGCGCAGGGTTTCTTCGACCTGGCGCAGGCGCGCCTGCTCGGCAACGCGCTCGGTGATGTCATAGGCAAATAAAAAACCGCCCTGGATGGCGTTGTCGGCGTCACGCAGCGGGTTGTAGCGCACCTCGTAATGGCGCTGGGCGTCGGGCTGCCCTATGGCCACCGTGTCGACGAACGATTCGCCGGCGAGAATCCTCGGCCACAACAGTTTCAACCGGCTGATGATGTCAGGCTGATGGGCAAGAAAGCGCGGGATATGTTCACCGACCTTGGGCACCACGCCGCGCCAGCGCATGAAGGTCTCCTGCGCCGTGCGGTTGATGGCCAACAGCCGGAAGGTCCGGTCCGCAGCAAACACGTTGGCGACACTGTGGTCCACCAACTCACCCAGCAATTTGCTGTTGGCCTGCGCCCTGCCGACTTTCTGGGCCAGCTCCTTGTTGAGCGCCTGTAATTGGTCAACCGCCATCTGCTCGCCTGGTGTGCCGGTGAAAATCACCAGCACGCGCTTGCTGCAGGCAGGCTCCAGGCGGTGCACCGACAGGTTGAGCCAGCGGTCCGACACGGCAAGCCGCTCCACGAAGCGCACAGACTGGCCGGACCGGGCCACTTCTGCAAAATGAGGTAGCCAACTGTCCACCTCGTCGGGGATGGTTTCGCGGGCCGTCAGGCCAAGGTGCTTGGGGTGATTGGTGTGGCGCACGCACGCTTCGTTGGCCAGCACGTGCCGGTAGTCGTAGTACTGGCCGCGTTCATCCTCCAGCAGTTCGAGCACACAGAGGCCTTCGTCCATGTTGCCGGCAAGGGCGTCGAAGCTGGCAGCCTTGAGCCTGAGTTGCTCATTTTCGGCCTCCAGTGTGTGCAGCCTTGCTTGCAGCTGCTCCATACAGCCCATGGCGTTATCTGCTGGCATGCTAAGTGTCCGGCCGGTTAAGTCAGACAACTATAGCTGGCCGCCACCCCACCATGGGCTGCCTGTATCAAAACGAGGCGATGATGCGGCCCAGGGTGGCCATGGCCTGCTCGGCATCGTCACCCCAGGCGCTGCCGTAGTTCAGGCGTATGCAGTTGCCGAAGCGCCGTGTGGGCGAGAATATCGGCCCTGGCGCAATGCTGATGCCTTGGGCCAGGGCCATGTGGAACAGCTTCAGTGCGTCTATCTGCTCAGGCAGTTCCAGCCACAGGAAATACCCGCCTGCCGGCTGGCTGACCCGCGTCTGGGCTGGGAAGTAGCGCCCAATGGCTGCCAGCATGCTGGCTTGCTGGCCCTCCAGTGCGTAGCGCAGCTTGCGCAGGTGACGGTCGTAGCCGCCATGCTGCAGGTAATCGGCAATCGCCGCCTGGGCAGGCATCGAGGCGCACAGCGAGGTCATCAGTTTCAGCCGCTCGATCTTCTGCGCGAAGCGGCCGGCTGCCACCCAGCCGATGCGGTAGCCCGGGGCCAGGCTTTTGGCGAACGACCCGCAGTGCATGACCAGGCCCTGAGTGTCGAAGGACTTGGCCGGCTTAGGTGCCTGCTGTGCGTAGTAGAGTTCTGCGTAGACATCGTCCTCGATCAGCGGTACCTGGTGGCGGGTAATCAGTTCCACCAACGCCTGCTTCTTGGCCTCCGGCATGCTGGCACCTACCGGGTTCTGAAAGATGGTCATGCACCACACCGCCTTGACCGGGTGTTTTTCCAAGGTCTGGGCCAAGATCCCGAGGTCCATGCCCTCACGCGGGTGCACCGGGATTTCCACCGCTTTGAGCTTTAGCCGCTCCAGCACCTGCAGGCAGGCGTAGAAGGCGGGGGCTTCGATGGCGACCAGGTCACCCGGCTGGGTGACTGCCTGCAGGCACAAATTCAGGGCTTCCAGGGCGCCATTGGTGATCAGCAGCTCTTCCATGGGCAGCATCAGGCCGCCGACCATGTAGCGCAGGGCGATCTGCCGGCGCAATTGCGGGTTGCCCGGTGACAGGTCGGTCACCACCATGCGCGGGTCCATGCTGCGGCTGGCGCTGGCCAGTGAGCGTGACAGACGTTGCAGCGGGAACAGTTCGGGGCTTGGGAACGCCGACCCGAACGGCACGGTGTGCGGGTCCTTGATCGAATCGAGGATCGAGAACACCAGCCCACTGACGTCCACGTCGGTGGACTCGCTGGCCGGTTGCAATGCCTGCGGCTCGTTGAACTGCCGCGGGGCGTGGGCGTTGACGAAGTAACCGGAGCGCGGCCGGGCACGAATCAGCCCGCGGCGCTCCAGCAGGTAATAAGCCTGGAACACCGTGGAGGGGCTTACCCCGTGGGTCTGGCTGGCATAGCGTACCGAAGGGACGCGCTGGCCGGGGCCCAATACCCCGGAGCGGATCAGTTCGGCAATATCGTCGGCGAAGCGTTCGTAACGTTTCATTCTGGCCTTCTGTCGAAGCCTGGCAGGCAAGGTGATATCAGTTTAAGGGATCAACGGTTCATGGGGGCGACGAAGCGGCTGTGGGCCACGCTGTTGATGGCGGGGTCGTCCTGGTCGCTGATTTCGAACGCCAGCGGCTGCGAGCTACTGACGGGGCGGTCGGCGAGCATTGCTACCGACACCGGCAGCTCGCTCATGTCCCCCGCAGCGACCGTGAACAGGGTCTTGCCCTGCAGGCTGAAACCATCGGCGTCCAGCAACTGCAAGCGGTAGTGCCCGGTGCGTTCGGTCTTGTTGATGATCTTCAACAGGTAGATGTTCTCGATCTGGCCCAGGGCGTTTTCGCGGAACAGGCCACGGTCCTTGATCACATCCAGCGACACCATCGGCCGCAGATACAAGGCCATCCCCAGCGCACCGAACATGACCAGCAGTGCCAGCGCATAACCGGCCAGGCGTGGGCGCAGCCAATGGGTGGTGCCGCCTTGCAGGCTGTGTTCGGACTTGTAGCCGATCAGCCCGCGCTCATAGCCCATCTTGTCCATGACACCGTCGCAGGCGTCAATGCACGCGGCGCAGCCGATGCAGGCCATTTGCAGGCCGTCACGGATATCGATGCCGGTGGGGCACACCTGCACGCACAGGGTGCAATCGATGCAATCACCCAGGCCCTGGGCGTGGGCGTTGCTGCCTTTCTTGCGCGGGCCGCGGCTTTCCCCACGGCGGGGGTCGTAGGCCACCGCCAGCGTGTCCTTGTCGAACATCACGCTCTGGAACCGCGCGTACGGGCACATGTGCAGGCACACCGCCTCGCTCAGAAGGCCAGCATTGATGTAGGTGGCGGCAGTGAAGAACAGCACCCAGAACAGCGCCACGCCGCCCAGTTGCAGGGTCAGCAGCTCTGCCGCCAGTGGGCGTATCGGGGTGAAGTAGCCGACGAAGGTCAGGCCGGTGACCAGGCCGATCGCAAGCCACAGGCTGTGCTTGGCCAACCGGCGTACCAGCTTGTTGGCGCTCCACGGCGCTGCAGCCAGTTTGATGCGCTGGCTACGGTCGCCCTCGGTGACCTTTTCGCACCACATGAACAGCCAGGTCCATGTGCTTTGCGGGCAACTGTAGCCGCACCACACGCGCCCTGCGTAAACGGTAATGGCAAACAGCCCGAACGCGCAGATGATCAACAACGCGGACAGCAGGATGAAGTCCTGAGGCCAGAACGTGGCACCAAAGATGTGGAACTTGCTGTTGCCCAGGTCCCACAGCACAGCCTGGCGCCCGTTCCACTGGAGCCAGGCTGTACCGAAGAACAGCAGAAACAGCGCCCCGGCAAAGCCGATGCGCAGGTTTCGAAAAACGCCGCTGAAGCTGCGGGTATGGATACCGGCCTCAATGGGCCTTGCTTGCAGCTTGGCTGGAACTACCGCGATCTCTGCATAAGGGATTCTATCGTTCATGGCTCCGTGCTCATCAGGCCTCGATCAGGCATGAGCACTATGGCCCTGAGGCTGTTATCGGCACAGGCTCAGATTTTTAGATAAAAACCATATCAGATACCCAGCCATGAGCTGCAGGCCTCAGATTATCGAGCCTGGAGCGGTGGTCTTCAGATGCCTGCGGCTATCGACCGCACCTGCAACGGTGAGGGCGTCGGCCTCCGCTTCGGTGATCGGCACACGGTGATCTGCCAGGGTCGCAACGGACATGCGCAGGCGCTCGTCGGTGATGATTTCAATGTCAGGGCCTTGGGCCTCCAGCCGCACGCCGTCCGAGACGAGCAGGCAGCGCTGGGTTTCGGGGTTGGTTTCAACAGGCATGGGATGTCCTCCTTGGTAGGTGATCGGTGGACCTCCAGCGCAGGCGGGTTACTGCAACTACCCGCCGGCCGGCACTTTGTGCCCTGCTTCACGGTCCACACTGCACTGGCTGGCTCGCGCAGAGGCGGCCGCCGTCCAACAAAACGCTATCAGTGAGGGCACACGCGACGTGGAGATTATCTGGCAGGCAATCATGATCGAATTTGCCGATGTCACTGACGCGCGTGAGGTGACACGCATTTTAGTGCGCCTGTTGATGGCAGCGCTGTTGGGCGCCGTGCTGGGGTTCGAGCGTGAGCACAGGGGCAAGTCGGCGGGGGTGCGTACGCACATGCTGGTTTCTCTGGGCGCCGCATTGTTCGTTCTGGCACCGAGCATGGCGGGCGCTGACGAGCAGGCCATGAGCCGGGTCATCCAGGGGATAGTCGCGGGCATTGGTTTTCTGGGCGCGGGTACCATCCTGAAGGGCAACGGCCGTGACACCAGCCACGTCAAGGGCCTGACCACGGCTGCGGGGCTGTGGATGACAGCGGCGATTGGCACGGCTGCCGGCATGGGGCGGGAGGCCACAGCGCTGATCAGCACGGTGCTGGCATTACTGGTACTGGGGTCGATGCCGGTGCTGGTAGAAAAAGCCGAGGGGCAGGATGAGGAGAAACGCGAGGAGGAGGAGGGCAGGAAGCACTGAGGGGAGCCGAAGCTCCCCTCAAAGCGTTGTTGCCTGCTCTTTGTTTCTTATTATTGGGACCGGCCTGTTGTTGTTTTTGTCAGCCTGCCCTGGTGGAGCGGGTGGCCCCCACCCGGGGCCAAGAGCAAACGTATTTTTTTGAGCGCTGACCTGCTTTCATCATTGCTGATACGAACCTGGCTGCGGCTACCTGAAAGTAGTTTTATTGTTCTGTGCCAGACCGCGGGGGCGTGCCCCGAAAAGCCTATCGACTCCAAAAAGATCTGCTTGCTACGCCTCTGCCGTGTTGTTCTTGTTATGTCAGAGCCGTTACCTGTTGTTCTTATTGATCGCTGCTTTGTTGTTCTTGTTGTACGAAAGATATAGCAGGGTGCGTGCCAACTTTTAAAAAGCTTTATAAATCAATGGTTTGAAAATATGGGCCTGAGCTGGCAGCACAAAATGCTGTCGAGATGTTTCCCTGATACCCGCTTTTTCACGTCACCTGCACAGGCCGGTAACACTCGACGCACACCTGCGTGACACCTTGATGAATCACTGCGCACTGCGGGCGCGTGCCACCCGCGAGCCATTCTGCCGTCCGAGGATGCCACTGATGCGCTCACCCGCTGCAACCAGGCGGCCCAGATCGATGCCGGTGTCGATACCCAACCCCTGCAGCAGGTAGACCACATCTTCTGTGGCCACATTGCCGGTAGCGCCCTTGGCATAGGGGCAGCCACCCAAGCCCGCTACCGAGCTGTCGAATACGCTGATACCTTCCAGCAGGCTGGCATAGACATTGGCCAGGGCCTGGCCACAGGTGTCGTGGAAATGCCCGGCCAGCCGATCGCGGGGCACTTGCGCCGACACCACCTCGAACAGCCGCCGGGTATCGCCTGCTGTGCCGGTGCCAATGGTGTCGCCCAGCGAAACCTCGTAACAGCCCATGTCGTACAAGGCCTTGGCAACGGGCGCTACCTGCTCGGCCAGGACCTTCCCTTCATAGGGGCAGCCAAGCACGCATGAAACATAACCACGTACCCTGATGCCCTGAGCCCGGGCAGCCTCCATGATCGGCTCGAAGCGTTTCAGGCTGTCACTGATGGAGCAGTTGATGTTGCGCTGCGAAAACGCTTCGGAGGCGGCAGCGAACACCGCCACCTCCCTGACACCCGCAGCAACCGCATCTTCGAAGCCCCGCAGGTTCGGTGCCAGGGCCGCATAGGTGACACCCGCGCGTTGGCCGATGGCGGCAAACACCTCGGCCGAGCCTGCCATCTGGGGTACCCATTTTGGCGACACGAAGCTTCCCACTTCGATGTAGCTCAGGCCCGCATCGGTGAGGTCGTCCACCAGCCTGACCTTGTCTGCGACGCTAATGGGCTGCGCTTCGTTCTGCAGCCCGTCACGGGGGCCTACTTCAACCAGTCGGGCGTATTGGGGCAATGGCATGGCGGGGTTCCTGTGGGTCAATGGCTGGCGTTGTTGTCGAGCGTGGTGGCCAGCGCTTGCTCGCAGCGCTCCTGGGCGGTGTCCAGCTCAAGCTGCATCTGATGGATATCGAGCATCTGCTGCTCCAGCTGCGCGCGGCGTTCGGCGATTTTGGCCAGCATGCTGGTGAGCTGCTTGAGGTTGCCGCCCGACGGGTCGTACAGCTCGATCAGTTCACGGCACTCGGCGAGGGAAAACCCGATGCGCTTGCCGCGCAGGATGAGCTTGAGGCTGACCTTGTCACGTGCCGAATAGATGCGTTCAAGGCCCCGTCGCTCCGGGCGCAGCAGGCCCTGTTCCTCATAAAAGCGGATGGCGCGGGTTGTGATATCCAGCTCGCGGGACAGGTCGGAGATGCTGTAGGTCTGGGTACTCATGCGGTGACTCTGGATGGGGTACGGGGTAATCCTGAAGGCAGGTTGACGTTTACGTCAAGTGCAAGCGAAGGGTCTGTGGTTGGCAGGGTTGAGATAGCCGCGGTTTTGTTCGGACTGCGTGAGGCCTGTATCCTCTGCGCTTTTGCCAAAGGGGGCTTGGCTGGCTTGGGGCCCCGCGCAGGAGGCGACTACGTGAAACCTGGAACCCCGTTGATCGGCACGCTGTGCCTGCTCCTGGCGTCTGCACCAACGTGCGCCGATCAGGTGCTGCCTGCACCACCGGAGCTCAGCTCCGGCTACCGCGGCGGCCTGCAACCGGTCACCGCGAGCAAGCACATGGCGGCGGCTGCCAACCCGCTTGCCAGTGAGGCAGGGCGGGCGATACTGCGTGCAGGTGGCAGCGCCATCGATGCTGCAATTGCCATGCAAATGGTGCTGACTCTGGTCGAGCCTCAATCCAGTGGCATTGGCGGTGGCGCGTTCATCCTGTACTGGGATGGCCAACAGGTGCAGGCGTTCGACGGCCGCGAAACAGCGCCGGCAGCGGTGAGCGAGACGCTGTTCCTCGGCCCTGATGGCACGCCCATGCCGTTCCGCGAGGCGCAGATCGGTGGCCGTGCCGTCGGCGTGCCGGGTGTGCTGCGGGCCTTGGAACTGGCCCATGCCCAGCATGGCAAGCTGCCTTGGCGCGCGCTGTTCGCGCCAGCCATTACCTTGGCCCGCGACGGTTTCCCGGTATCGGAACGGCTGCACACGCTGTTGGCCGGCGACCCCTATATTGCCCACTCACCGGCCATGGCCCGCTACTTCCTCGATGAGCATGGGCGGCCGCTGGCGGTCGGGACCCTGCTGCGCAACCCAGAGCTGGCGCACACCCTGGAGCAGATCGCCGAGCAAGGAGCCGGTGCGTTCTACCAGGGCGACATTGCCCAAGCCATCGTCACAACTGTGCAGGCACACTCCAATGCGGGCTACCTGACACTGCAGGACCTGCAGCACTACCAGGCCAAGCAGCGCGAGCCGGTGTGTGGCCCCTACAAGGCGTGGCGTATCTGCGGCATGCCACCGCCGTCTTCAGGTGGGGTAGCGGTGCTGCAGACCTTGGGCATCCTCGACGCGCTGCAAACAACATCGTCAGCCAATGACCTAGCCCGCCTGCCACCGCAGCCTGTGCCGTCCGCTGCCCAATTGGAGGCAACGCCCCGCGCGGTGCACCTGATCGCCGAAGCTGAGCGCCTGGCCTATGCCGACCGCGCGCAATACCTGGCCGATAGCGATTACGTACCGGTACCGGTGAAGGCCATGACCGACCCTGCCTACCTGAGCCGCCGTGCGGCGCTGGTGGGGGAGTACAGCATGAAGCGGGCCCGCCCGGGGCAGCCTCAGGGCGCCAGCCTGGCACTGGCGCCTGACCGTTCACCGCTGCGCATCTCCACCTCGCACGTCAGCGCTGTCGATGACCGTGGTCAGGCCCTGGCCATGACGACGTCGGTTGAGGCGGCGTTCGGTTCACACCTGATGGTCAAAGGGTTCTTGCTGAACAATCACCTTACCGACTTTTCATTCATCGCCCAGGAGCAGGGCAGGCCAGTGGCCAACCGTGTGCAACCCGGCAAGCGGCCATTGTCAGCCATGGCGCCGACGCTGGTGTTCGCGCGCGGCAGCGGCGAATGGGTGGCAAGCCTTGGCTCACCTGGCGGTTCGCAGATCATCGGCTACGTGAGCAAGGCCCTGATCGGCCTGCTGGACTGGAAGCTGAACCCGCAAGAGGCTGCCGGCCTGCCCAACTTCGGCAGCCGTAATGCGGGCACTGAAGTGGAGGCCGGCCTGACCAGCCCGGCGCTGATACGGCAACTGGCGGCCTGGGGGCACGACGTGACGCCCATGGCGATGACCAGCGGGTTGCAGATCATCCAGCGCAGCGCAGCGGGCTGGGTGGGCGGTGCGGACCCGCGACGCGAAGGGGTTGCGGTCGGTGACTGAGTGCTTTGCAGGCTTTGGGCGAGCGTGCTAGAACGCAGCCTCTGCATTTGGGAAATGAATGTCACCATGACCGTCGGCGCCAAATCGAATACAGCCTTGTTCGACCTCGACCTGCTGCGCGCCATCGTGGTGGTGGCCGATTGCGGCAGTTTCACCACGGCGGCCACACGGCTGCACTCCACCCAGTCGACCATCAGCCAGAAGGTGCGGCGCCTGGAGGATATGGTCGGGTACCGCTTGCTGGTGCGTGGCAACCGCGACGTGCTGCCCACTGACGCCGGGCAGACGCTGCTGGGCTATGCCCGGCACATGTTGGCCCTGAATGACCAGATGCTCGAAGCCCTGGCCGGCGCCCTGGTCGGCACCACGGTGCGCTTGGGCGTGCCCGAGGACTTTGTCGGCGGGCGCACCACCAACGCCTTGTCGGCCTTCAGCCGCCAGCACCCGCAGGTGAAGCTGGAGGTGACCAGCGGCTTGTGCCGCGACCTGAGCCAGGCCTACGACAACGGCGAACTGGACCTGATGCTGCTCAAGCAGCGGCGGGGCACCCGTGAAGGCATCGCCTCCTGGCCAGAACGCCTGCAGTGGATAGACAGCGCACGGCAACCTGCTTTCGAGCTGGACCCGGTGCCACTGGTGACGTTCCCGCCACGCGGCCTGTACCGCGAGGACATGATCAACGCCATCGAGAGCACTGGCAGGCGCTGGCGCATCAGCTTCACCAGCTCAAGCCTCAGTGGTATCCAGGCAGCGGTGGCCGATGGCATGGGCATCAGCCTGCTGCCACCCCGGGCGGCCACGGCTGACCACCAGATTCTCGGCGCCGGGCAAGGGCTGCCAGAGATAGACAGCTATGAAATCGTCATCGTCCACCGGCCGGCAGCGGACACCATGGTCAAGGCATTGGCCGGTGTGCTGCAGCAGTTGCTGGCAGGTGGCAGCCTCTAACAAGTGTTTCAGGCTGTGGCAGGATGGAATGACTGGCATGGGGCGTAGTCCCATGCTTTACGTGGGTACGACGCCCGCCCTTTTCAGCCAAGGAGAACCCCTATGAAAGCAGCTGTATTCGCCGCATTGCTGGCCACTACCGGCCTTGCCCAGGCCGCGCAGACGGTGGAGCTGAAGCTCGCTGGCCCCGACGGCCCAGGCAAGTCGATCGGCACCATCAGCATCGAGCAGAACAAGTATGGCACCTTGCTCACGCCTGATCTGAAAGACCTGCCGCCTGGCGTGCACGGTTTCCACCTGCATCAAAATGCATCCTGCGCGCCGTCTGAAGACGCCGGCAAGACCGTACCGGCGGGGGCTGCCGGTGGGCACTGGGACCCAGACAAGACCAATGCACACAAAGGCCCGTACGATGACAGCGGCCACCGCGGTGACTTGCCTGCCCTTTATGTAGGTGCAGATGGCAAGGCGACCTACCCGGTACTGGCGCCGCGCCTGAAGGCAGAGGACTTCAAAGGCCATGCCTTGATGGTGCATGCCGGCGGCGACAACCACAGTGACCACCCTGAGAAGCTGGGTGGCGGTGGTGCGCGGATGGCGTGCGGGGTCGTTCAGTAACCCCGCCGCCAAACGGGCGCTTCTCGCGCAGTCGGGGCCGGCAAGCGGCCCCGATGCCTCAGCGCTTGGGGTTCAGCGTCAGGTGGACGTGGCGGTTCACGTCCTTGTACAGCAGGTAGCTGAAGTTACCTGGGCCACCGGCATAGCAGGCTTGCGGGCAGAAAGCGCGCAGCCACATGAAGTCGCCAGCTTCCACCTCGACCCAGTCCTGGTTCAGGCGGTAAACCGCCTTGCCTTCCAGCACGTACAGGCCATGTTCCATCACATGGGTTTCGGCGAACGGGATCACGCCGCCTGGCTGGAAGGTAACGATGTTCACGTGCATGTCATGGCGCATGTCGGCCATGTCCACAAAGCGCGTGGTGATCCAGCGGCCTTCGGTGCCGGGCATTTCAATGACGGTGGCGTTGTCACTGTGGGTCACGAACGATTCAGGCACGTCCAGGCCTTCCACCTTCTGGTAGTGCTTGCGCAGCCAGTGGAATGTGACATTGGCCTCGCTGTTGTTGCGCAGGCTCCATTCGGCACCCGGGGCCAGGAATGCATACCCGCCCGGCAGCAGGGTGTGGTGCTTGCCTTCCACGGTGATGTCCAGTTCACCTTCGACGATGAACACCACGGCTTCTGCGTTGGCGTCCAGTTCAGGCCGCTCGCTGCCGCCTTCCGGTGCAACTTCGACGATGTACTGGGAGAAGGTTTCGGCAAAACCGGTCAAAGGCCTGGCGATGACCCACATGCGCATCTTGTCCCAGAACGGCAGGTGGCTGGTGACGATGTCACGCATTACGCCTTTGGGGATTACAGCATAGGCTTCGGTGAACATGGCACGGTCAGTCAGCAGCTCGGTTTGAGCCGGGTGCCCACCGTGGGGGGCAAAGTAGGTGTGTTTCGACATGGACGATCTCGACTTGTTGTTCTATCCCCATGCCGTGAACCGCACCGGCCGGTGCGGCGCAGGGGACGTGGCGACAGAATAGGGGCGAGCCGGGCGCATCCACAAATTAAATGTTGGAATACCCGGTATTTGCTGGCTGAATACCGGTGCGCTGCCCCGCGTGCTGGCCGGGCAGCCTGTCACCGTTGCCGAACAGCTTGTTGCGCAACGTACCGTCGGCATATTGCAGCGGATAGCGGCCGCGCCGCTGCAACTCCGGCACCAGCAGCTCCACAACGTAGGTCAGGTCGTCTGGCTGCACGGCATAGGTCAGGTTGAAACCATCGATACCGGTCTGGTCCATCCAGTGCTCCAGCTGGTCGGCCACCTCTGCCGGCGTGCCGAGCAGTACCGGGCCGCGCCCACCCAGGCCAATGAACCGTGCCGCTTCCGCAACCGTCCAGCGGCGCTCGGGGTCGGCCGCCGTGAAGGCCGCCAGCGCCGCACGGCCGGCGTCGTTTTCCACATATTCTATGGGCGCGTCAGGGTCCAGGCCTGCGAAATCGATGCCCGTCCACCCGGACAGCAGCGCCAGCGCAGCATCCAGGTCCACGTACCGGCGGTATTCATCGAAACGGGCTTGGGCCTCGTCGTGGGTGGGCGCAACGATCAGCAGCGCCTGGGCGTAGATCAGCACCTGATCACGGCCACGACCCACCGCCGCACCGGCCTGGCGCACGCCTTCGGCGTAGCGGCGCAGCACCGTCGGCGTCGGCCCGCTGATGAACACGCATTCGGCATGCCGCGCTGCAAATTGCTGACCGCGTGCCGACGCACCGGCCTGGAACAGAACCGGTGTACGCTGTGGCGATGGCTGGCACAGGTGCATGCCTGGCACCTGGAAGTGCTCCCCTGCATGTTCAATGGGGTGCACGCGCGAGGGGTCGATATATCGGCCGCTTTCACGGTCCAGCACCACGGCATCATCCTCCCAACTTTTTTCCCACAGCTTGTACAGCACCTCAAGGTACTCTTCAGCCAGGTCATAGCGTTCATCGTGCCCCAATTGCCTGGGCAGCCCCAGGTTGCGGGCGGCGCTGTCCAGGTAGCCGGTCACGATGTTCCACCCCACGCGCCCATTGCTCAGGTGGTCGAGCGTGGACATGCGCCGTGCGAACGGGTAGGGGTGTTCATAAGTGAGGGAGAAGGTCACGCCAAAGCCCAGGTGCTCGGTAACGCCGGCCATGGCAGGCACCAGCAGTAACGGGTCATTCACCGGCACTTGCACGCCACCGCGCAACGCCGCATCCGCGCTGCCTTGGTAGACATCGTAGATACCCAGCACGTCGGCGATGAACAGCGCATCGAACAAGCCCTTTTCCAGCAGCCGGGCCAGGTCGGTCCAGTAGCTCAGTTGGTTGAAAGCCACGCTGGTATTGCGCGGGTGGCGCCACAGGCCGGGGGATTGATGGCTGGCGGCATTCATGCTGAACGCATTGAAGCGGATAGGGCGGGGCATGGCAGGCAGGCTCCGGTTCAAGGCAGCACGGAAGCGGGATAGACGGCATCGGCCACCTGCAACTTGCGCGGGATCAGGCCAAGCCCCTGGAAGGTATCCGCCAGCTTCTGCTGTTCGGCAACGATCTGTGGGGTGATGGGCACGGCATTGTAGTTGCGCCGTTCGCTGGCCACCTCCAGCACGCTGGCGCTGATACCCAGCTGTGGCGCCAGCAAGGCCGCGACGTCGGCCGGCTTGGTATTGGCCCACTGGCTGACCTTGGCCAGCTCGGTGAAGAACGTTTTGAGCAAGGCGCGGTTCTGGTCGGCAAATGGGGCAGTGGCGAGGTAGAAGGTGCGGTTGTTGGACAGGCCGGTGCCATCACGCAGGTTTTTCAGGCCGGGCTGGCTTTCGGCGGCAGCCAGGAACGGGTCCCACAGTGTCGCCGCCTGTACGCTACCTGATTGCAGCGCCGCCACAGCATCGGCGGCGTTGTTGACGTAGGCGGGTGTGATGTCCTGGTAGTTCAGGCCGGCCTGCTCCAAGGCGACAGCCAGCAGGTATTGGGCGTTCCAGCCGCGGCCGGTGGCAACGCGCTTGCCCTTGAGGTCTTGCACCTTGGTCAGCTGGTCCTGTTCGCGCACCACCAGGCCGATGCCACGTGGGTAAGGCTGCTCGGCAGCCAGGTAGACCACCGGCTTGCCGGCAGCCTGGGCGAATACCGAGGGGGCATCCGCTGCATGGCCGAGGTCGATGGCGCCTGTGCTAAGGGCTTCGAGCAACTGTGGGCCGGCGGCGAACTCATGCCAGCTCACTGTAACGCCTTGGGGTGCCAGGGCTTTTTCCAGTGCGCCACTGCCTTTGAGAATGTTGATGCTGTTGAACTTCTGATAGCCGATACGCATGGTTTTGGCCTCATCGGCCACGGCTGACGAGGTGGAGAGCAGGGCGCTGGCAAGGCCTGCCAGCAGACCGCCCACCAATAGGCGGCGCAGGGGTGAAAAAACGCGATTGGGCATGGCAGGTCTCCTGGGGCGAGGGGTAGTGAATGCCTTCAAACCTAAGCAGCCAATCACAAACTTTCAATTTTTATATTTCTAATGGCTATATCATTTTGTTATTTATATATCCTTTTGTTTTGTGATGATCGTCCTTCGCTCGACATTTTTTTCACATCTGGTTGGTAGCATCACGCGCAGAATAATGGAGCCCCTGTATGCCGCTGACCCTGCGCAAGCGCAGCACCCGCCTGGCTTTTGCCGCCACCTCTGGCTTGGTGATCGCCACCCTCGGCTTTTTTGCCTGGCAAAGTTTCTACCCCGTACAAGCCGCACCTGGCTGGGATGTAGACGTGCTGCATACGGATGTCGCCAAGGCGGCATCGCTGTTGCCCCAGGCCGACGGCAGCCTGCTGGTCAGCCGTGAACTGGATGACGGCCGCGGCAGCATCTTGCGGATCACCGCCGACGGCGAGCGCAAAGTGCTTATCGATAAATTGTCCAAACCGGACGGTATGGTCGCCGCGAGAGGTGGCTGGGTGTTCAGCCAGGAAGGAGGGCTTGCGCCGGTCAGCCTGGCCCGTAACGGCCAGGTAACGCCGTTGTTCGACGGCATCGCCGTACAGGGCCTGTGGAATGAGGGTGACCACCTGTACGCTGTTGAAGACCGCAAGGGCGATGGCCGCCTGATGCGCTATGACTGGCGTAACGGGCAAGTCGATGTGCTGCGCTCGGGTTTGACCGAAGCCGAGGGCCTTACTCGGTGCGACGGTCGCCTGTTGTACACCCAAAAAGCCGATGGCCGGGTGAGGGCATTGTCCAGCGATGGCAAAGACCCGGTCGTGGTCGAGGGCCTTAGCAACCCCACCTTCCTGTACTGCGACCAGCGTGGCCTGTGGATCAGCGAAGACAACACCCATCGGGCCCGGCTGCTGCGCATTCGCCCCGATGGCACGCAGCAGACCGTGCTGTCGTTCCTCAAGGCGCCCCAGTCCATCGTGGCCGACGGCAAAGGGGGTTATCTGCTCGCCGAAGGTGGGCGCAACCGCGTACTGCACCTTGCACCGCCCGCCGAGCCCACCCAGGCCGCCCACCAGTGATGGCAGGCGGCAGCCCTGCGACCAACGCCACGCTTCCCTGCACCGCCCGGCTCACGGATAATCCGCGCACATTCCAATAAAGAGCCTGTGAGTGGTATGAGTGATTCCGTAGTCAGCCCCGGCCCGCACGAACAAGAACGGGGGCGCCGCACGCGCAAGAACAACCCCGAAAAAACCCGTGAGGACATCCTGCAGGCCGCCATCATCGAGTTTGTCCAGCAGGGCCTGGCTGGGGCACGGGTGGATGCCATTGCCGAGCGCACCGCAACCTCCAAGCGCATGATCTACTACTACTTCGGCAGCAAGGAGCAGCTGTATTGCGAGTGCCTGGTCAAGCTGTATGGCGACATTCGCAAGACCGAGCAAAGCCTGGACCTGGAATCGTTGCCGGCCGAGCAGGCCATCCGCCGGCTGGTGGAGTTCACCTTCGATCACCATGACCGCAATGTCGACTTCGTGCGGATCATCTGCACCGAAAACATCCATTACGGTGAATACGTCAAGCAGTCACCGGTCATTCGCGAAATGAGTAGCCTGGTGCTGCAGGCGCTGGGCAACACCTTGCAGCGGGGCGTGCAGGAAGGCGTGTTCCGCGCAGGCATTCAGGTTATCGACCTGCACATGCTGATGAGCGCGTTCTGCTTCTACCGGGTGTCCAACCGGCATACCTTCGGTGAAATCTTCCAGATCGACCTGCTGGACGACGACATCAAGCAGCGCCACAAGGCGATGATCTGCGACGCAGTATTGGGGTACATCCGCGCCTGAGCCGGCCCACCTGTGCAATGGGGTGCTCAGTCCCCCAGCCGCTGTTCACGTGAAGGCGGGTAGCCAAAATACGCTGCGTAGCATTTGCTGAAGTGGGACACCGACACAAAGCCACAGGCCACGGCCACCTCCATCACCGAGAGGTCGGAATACTGCAGCAGCCGGCGGCTCTTGGTGATGCGCAGCTCCATGTAGTACCGCCGTGGTGACGTCCCCAGCTGCGCCTGGAACAGCCGGTCGATCTGCCGCCGCGAGCGGCCGCTGTAGGCCGCCAGCTGGTCGAGGCTGAGGGTTTCCTCCAGGTTGTTTTCCATCAGCTCGACAATGGTGCGCAGGTGCAGGCTCATCGATTTTTTCGCGCCTGGGCCAACCTGCCTGTAGCGGGCGCCCGAGAACGACAGGATCTCCTCTACACCCTCGGCGAGGCCGTCACCGTACAGCCTGCGCACCAGGCCCAGCATCAGTTCCATGGCCCCATTGGGGCTGGCGGCGCTGAGGCGGTCGCGGTCGAGCGTGAAGCTGGCCGGGGTGATGCGTGTCTGCGGGCTGCGTTCCGACAGGCTGGCGCGTTGTTCGGGGTGGATACTGCAACCATAATCGTCCAGCACCCCGGCGCGGCCGAGAAACCAGGCGCCGTTCCACAGGCCGCCAAGGGCCATGCCCTGGCTGGCGCAGTCGTCCAGCAGGCGGTCCAGCTCCGGGTATTTCAGGGGGGTGCGCAGGCCGCCGCAGATCACCAGCAGGTCCAGGTGTTTGAGTGCCTGGGGCGACAGTTCGGTGGCCACCAGTTCCAGCCCCAGGTCACTGAGTACCCGGTCACCGTCGAGGGACAGCGGGGTGAACTGGAAGCTGTCAGCGCGCAGCAGGTTGGCCGTGACCAGCACGTCCATGGCCACGGTGAAGCTGGCCATGGAGAAGTGTTCGAGCAGGACGAAATCAACCCGGTAGGGTGTCAGCGCGCTGGCGCTGGCAGACTTCAGCCTCAGCATGTTGCTGGTACTGGTCTTCTTGCTGAACTGACGTGCTGTGGCCACTCTGGACTCCGCTTGCTGGCTGGCCCGCTGAGTGTGGCCGGTGCCCCGGCGAAAGACAATCGCCTGGGTGGGCGTGTCTATGTGCAGGTCGCGTACAGGCACGCTGTCTGGCGGCACGCATTGTGGTTATGCTGGCGTCCCCGCCACTGAGGACGCCCTCATGAAATACGCCGTTGCCCTTCTGTTTTGTCTGTTACCGCTGTGGGCGCAGGCTGCCGAGCCGGGCAGCAAGCTGGCACCCTGGACCTTGCTGGACCAATATGACCGCCCGTACACCCTGGATGCTGACACCCGCATCCTGCTGGTGGCGCGTGACATGGACGGCGCCAAGCTGGTCAAGGCCGCCATGGCTGAGCTGCCCAAGGGGTATCTGGAGGCCCGGCACGCAGTCTTCGTGGCGGATATCCAGCGCATGCCAGCCCTGATCAGCAAGCTGTTCGCCGTCCCCGCAATGCGCGATTACACTTACCGTGTACTGCTTGACCGAGAGGGGCAGGTAGCCAGCCGATACCAGGGTGAGGCAGGGCAGGTGCAGTGGTTGCAACTGGACCGCGGCACATGGGTCAGCCAACGCAGCTTCGCCGACGCGCAAGCATTGCGCTCGGCACTTGAGCAGGCACAGGCCACACAATGAACGGAACCCTGAGCCCTCGGCGTGCACCAATACAGTAAGTGCCATTGGGAGGATGCTCATGGAAATCGGAACAATGTGGTTCTTCGTCGCAATCTTCGTGGTCCTGCTGGAGACGTGGGCCATCTGGCACATCATCGGCAGCGACCGACGCGCAGAGCGCAAGATGCTCTGGGTGATCGTTGTAGTGTGGTTGCCTGTGCTGGGCCTTCTGGCCTGGGCGGTACGCGGGCCACGCGCCGTCAAGGGGCGTTCGGTGCTTGAGGAGAAGTAGTCAGCATCTGGTAGCGCGCCCCTGTTCAAACACTGAACGCTGTGATTGCCGCCCGTGCCAAGGCAAAGTGTCCTAGCACGGGCGCTTTCGTTTGGGCACGATCAGGCTTGACCTTAAGCGAGCTTGAGGTCTGATACTCCCGGCTCACATCAAATGACCGAGGGCGCACCGTGACTCACCCAGCTACCGTTGTTCTGAGCAATCCCCAAGGCCTCTACGACCCAACTGGCAATGGCTACTCCCATGTTGCGCAAGTGCCTGCGGGCAGCCGCTTGCTGTTCATTGCAGGCCAAGGGGGCGAAAGCGCGGAGGGGGTATTGTCAGCCAATTTCCAGGACCAGGCGCGGCAGGCGCTGGCCAATCTGGAACTGGCACTCGCATCCGGTGGCGCCGGCTGGGGGCAGGTGTGCAAGCTGACCTTGCTGATCGTCGACCACTGCCAGGAGCGCCTGGCTGAGTGGGTGGCAGAAGCGGACCGGGCGTGGGGTACGGCCATGAAGCCAACCTGCACGTTGATCCCCGTGCCGCGGCTTGCCCTGGATGGCATGCTGATTGAGATCGATGCGGTGGCAGTAGCGCCAGCCTCCTCCCAAGGTAGGTAGCGGCACCGTCATACTCTGCGGTATACCCCTCTGCAGAAGCCAGCTGCCGCTGGCATGACCGCAAACCGTTCTCAGAGGTGGCCACACCATGGGTTCAGGCACTACCACGCGCCCGGGCGACCAGATCGTAGCCTGGCTCGGGCCAGCACTGTTCAGCCTGGTGGCATTTGCCGCCAATTCCGTGCTTTGCCGCCTCGCGTTGAAGGGCGGGGCAGCCGACCCCGTGAGCTTCACCGTCATCCGCCTGGTCGGCGGTGCCTTGTTTCTGTTACTGCTGACCCGTCTGCGCAAGCCCGCCCTGAGCCTGGGTGGCAGCTGGCGTGGGGCGCTCGCGCTGTTCCTGTACGCCTTTCTGTTCTCTGCTGCCTATGTGCAGCTCAGTGCCGGCGCTGGCGCGCTGCTGCTGTTTGGCGCCGTGCAAATCACCATGTTCGGCTTTGCCTGGTACAGGGGTGAGCGGATAACGCTGCGGGTGCTGACCGGTATGGCATTGGCCTTCGCGGGGCTGCTGGTGTTGTTGTTGCCTGGTGCGGCGGCGCCAGGGTTGTCCAGTGCCTTGTTGATGGCGCTTGCAGGGGTGGCCTGGGGCATCTACACCTTGCTGGGCAAAGGCTCACCACGGCCATTGGCTGACACCGCAGGCAACTTCGTGCGCAGCTTGGCCTGCCTGGTGCTGCTGGCCCCGATGCTGTGGATGGGCAATGGCCTGCAATTGTCGCTGGCGGGTTTTGGCTACGGGCTCGCTTCTGGCGCCATTGCGTCGGGGGCGGGCTATGCGGTGTGGTACAGCGTGGTACGGCGGATCAGTGCGCAGCAGGCCGCCACCCTGCAACTCAGCGTGCCGGTTATCGCGGCCTTGGGCGGGGTATTGCTGGTCGGCGAGCCGTTGTCCCTGCGCTTGGCGCTGGCTTGCGCAGTCGTGCTCGGCGGCATCGCCCTGGCCCTGAGCCCGCGCCGCTAGAAGAAACTGCGCTGCGCTTTGAGCGTGACCACGCTTTCGCAGTAGGTATTGATGCCGGCATAGGCATCACAACCGCCACCGTTGAGGTTGGAATTGCTGTAGATCAGGTTGAGATCGATGCCAAGCCAGGGGCGGGAGAGCTCCAGGGACCAGTCGGAAAACGCGCTCACCTGGCTGCCGTCACCAATGGTGAAGGGTGTTCCCAACTGATGGTGGGCCAGTTTTACGGTCAGGTCGGCGTTCAGCAGGGGGATCTGCCCGAAATCAGCGAACAGGGTGCCGGTACGGTTGCTGGGGTTGTCGCGCAGCGCCCCGCCGAAACGGCTGCCCAGAACCGAAATGCCGCCATACAAGGCGTGGCTGTCGGCGCCCGCGATGTTGGGTTGGCTGTAATGGATCAGGCCCACTTCGTAGCCCAGGGTGCTGTCGAAGTGGTGCTTGTAGCCGATGTAGCTGTCCAGGCGCAGGGTGGAGCCGGGCGCTACGCCCATGCTGGGTGCGTACTGGCCGATGTACCAGCCATTGGCATGGCTGAGGTCCAGCCCGCCATGAAAGGCGCCGGTGGCGCTGGGGGAGATCAGCCCTTGGGCCATGCTGCGCGAGGGTGTGGTACCGAGCGTGAAGTTGAAGTCGCCCAGTTCACGTTTCATCTGCTGGGCCATTAGCGCCGGGCTGAACAGCAATGCAGCGCCTAGCAACAGAAGGGGCCTGGTCATGGTCTTCGTCCTGGGAGGCTTGCGTTGGAGCGGCCAAGGATACCTGCACGGGGCGTGCAGGAAAACCGTTGTGAAGCGGTGCTGCTGCGCAGCCCTGGCAGGCTGCGCAGCCGCGGATCAAGCGACTTTGACGATCCAGCCTGCAGGGGCTTCCACGTCACCGCTCTGGATGCCGGTCAGCTCGTTGTAGAGCTTCTGGGTAACCGGGCCGACCTTCTCCAGGTCGTGGAACACATGCAGCTTGCCGTTGTACTCGATGCCGCCGATGGGGGTGATCACCGCAGCGGTACCGCAGGCGCCGGCTTCGACGAAACGGTCCAGGTTGCTGATCTCCACATCGCCTTCGACCACCGTCAGGCCCAGGCGCGATTGCGCCAGTTCCATCAGCGACAGGCGGGTGATGCCAGGCAGTACCGAGGCCGATTTCGGGGTGACGAATTCGTTGTTGTCGGTAATGCCGAAGAAGTTGGCAGAACCCACTTCCTCGATTTTGCTGTGGGTCAGCGGGTCGAGGTAGATGGCATCGGCGAAGTTTGCCTTTTTGGCTTCCGCGCCAGGTTGCAGGCTGGCCGCGTAGTTGCCGCCGACCTTGGCTGCGCCGGTGCCTTGGGGGGCCGCACGGTCGAAGCTGGAAATCTGGAAGTTGTGCGGCTTCATGCCACCTTTGAAGTACGAGCCCACCGGGATGGCGAACACCGAGAAGATGAATTCCGGTGCAGTGCGCACACCAATGTTGTCACCGGTGCCAATCACGAACGGGCGCAGGTAGAGCGCACCTTTGCCGTGGGGCGGCACGAACTTTTCATTGGCCTTGACCACCTGCTTGCAGGCCTCGATGAACACCTCGGTGGGTACATGGGGCATAAGCAGGCGCGCACAGCTGCGCTGCATGCGGGCGGCGTTCTGATCCGGGCGGAACAGGTTGATGGAGCCGTCCTTGCAGCGGTAGGCCTTGAGGCCTTCGAAGCACTGCTGGCCGTAGTGCAGGGCGGTGGAGCCTTCACTGATGTGCAGCACGTTGTCGTCGGTCAGGGTGCCTTTGTCCCACTCGCCATTGCGCCAGACAGACAGGTAGCGTTTGTCGGTCTTGATGTAGTCGAAGCCGAGCTTGTCCCAGTTAATGCTTTCGTTGCTCATGACACCCTCGTTGTCTTGCTAGTGCCCGATCGCTCGGGCTGCTGTTATATGCGCACCTCGCCACCATAATACATCCGCAGCGGATCGGGAACGGCCAGTCGGAAAATGCCGCGTTGTCGGCCGCCTCTACAGTTTCAGGTACTCATCCAGGGCCAGCTGCTCAAGCAAGATGGCATCGTGCGAAGCGATGATCAGGGCCCCGCGATACTGCCCGAGCATCGCCTGCACGGCCTCGAGCGAAGGGAGGTCCAGGTGGTTGCCGGGCTCGTCCAGCAACAACAGGTCCAGCGGCTGCTGGCGATAAAGGATCGCCGCCAGTGCGGCCTTCATGCGTTCACCTCCGCTGAGCAGGCTGCTGGGCAGGCCCACGCGGGTGGCGTCCAGGCCCAGTTGCGCCAGCCGGCTGCGCAGCTCGCCCTGGTCGAGTGCCGGGTTGGCCCGTTGCAGGTGTTGCAGCGCACTGTCGGTGGCGTAAAGCAGGGTGCAATGCTGGTCGAGCAGGGCGGCTTCGCCAGTGAGCACCAGGCTGCCCTCTGGTGAGGGCAGTTGCCCGTCGATCATGCGCAGCAGTGTGGACTTGCCGCTGCCGTTGGCCCCCACCAGGCCCAACCGCTGGCCTACCTGCATGCGCACTGTGACGGGCTGCTGGGTACCGTGGGGCAAGCGCAGGTCTTGCAGGGCCAGCACCTGCCGGCCGGCATGCCGCTGCGGGGTAGGGGTGTGTAAGTGGATGGCGCTGCACTGTTCGATATCACCCGCTGCTGTGCGGATTTCAGCCTGCATCGCCTGCTCGGCACTCAGGTGCTGGCGGCGCTGTTTGCCAAGCGTGGCCTGGCTCACCTGCTGGCGGCGGTCGACAATGATCTTGGCCTGGTTGGCAACCTTGGCGGTGCGCCCCGCCCGGGCCTGGGCCTTCTCAAGGTTTTCGCGCTGCTGCTGGCGGTCACGGGCCTGGCGAAGTTGTTGCCGTTTAAGGTGCGCCAGATGGTGCTCGGCGTGGGTTGCCTCGGCACTTTTCTGCGCGAGGTAGTGGTTGTAATCCCCGCCGTACGCCCGCAGGCCCAGGCTGGACAGCTCAAGGATACGCGCCATGTGCCCCAGCAATGTGCGGTCGTGGCTGATGACCAGCATGCCGCGGTCCCAGGCGTTGATCATGCCCAGCAGCTCGGCGCGCGCAGGGCCGTCGAGGTGGTTGCTGGGCTCGTCGAGTATCAGGTAGTCCGCGTCACTCAGCCAGGCCCCGATCAGCGCCACGCGCATGGCCTGGCCACCACTCAGGCAGCGCGCAGGCATGCGCCAGTCGAGCTGGCCCAGGCCATGGCGTTGCAGCAGTGCCTGCAACTGCTCGCGGACGCCCCAGCGCTCGCCCACGGTGTCGAAGTCTGCGGCATCTACGCTGCCTTGTTCGATGCGTTGAAGGGCTGCGATCACCGGGCCGACCTGGGCCAGGTCGGCAACAGTGGCACTGTGCTCGATTACCTGCTGGCCCAGCAGATGCACGTGGCCCTGGCGCTGGCAGGTACCGCTGCTGGGCGCGCGCTGGCCGGCCATTACCTGGGCAAGCAGGCTCTTGCCCACGCCATTGCGCCCGACCAGGCCGGTGCGGCTGCGGTCGAAAGTGGCGTTGAGGTTGTCGAACAACAGCCTGCCATCGGGCAAGGCCAGGGTGACGCTGTCGAGCGTCAGGATGGATGGGTCGGTCATGAGCAACTCCACGAATGCCGCGACATCTCCGGAGCGAACCGGAGGCTGAAGGCTGGCCGTCGGACAGACGGCGGCATCAATGGCGCATTGGACGAACACCTCGTGGCAGGGGAAAGGCCACCCTAGCGGAGAATCGGCAGAGGGTAAAGTGCATCGACACGCCAGCAACGGCTGGCAGTGGTTGACCACCTGCCAGCCACTGCGTAGCCTTGCCGGTTCGAGGTTCTTCGGCCAGACCGAAGCTAAGACGGGAACGCGGTTCAAGCCGCGGCTGCCCCCGCAACTGTAAGCACCTTACGGATCGACACAGCCACTGCGCCACTGCGCGGGAAGGCGTCATCCCCCCAGCCTGTTCGCATTGCAGAGCGCTGGAACGGTGCAAGCCAGGAGACCTGCCTCGACACGTTTTCGACTTTAAACCGGGCGGGGTGATCCGGTGGCGAACACGCCCGGCCAGCATGGCCGCGGGCTGTCGTCCTGCATGCCCGCGCCACTCTGCCAAGGGCAACGCGACATGAAAACACTGGCCAAGCTACCTGTCACCATCGTCACCGGCTTCCTCGGGTCGGGCAAGACCACGTTGCTGCGGCACATGCTCGACAACGCCCAAGGCCGCCGCATTGCGGTCATCGTCAATGAGTTCGGCGAGCTGGGCATCGACGGCGACATTCTCAAGCAGTGCAGCATCGGTTGCACCGAAGAAGAGGCCACCGGCCGGGTTTACGAACTGGCCAACGGTTGCCTGTGCTGTACCGTTCAGGAAGAGTTCTTCCCGGTGATGCGCGAACTGGTGGCGCGGCGCGGCGACCTGGACCACATCCTGATCGAAACCAGCGGCCTGGCCTTGCCCAAACCGTTGGTCCAGGCCTTCCAATGGCCAGAAATCCGCAACGCCTGCACCGTCGATGCCGTCATTACCGTGGTCGACAGCCCGGCAGTGGCTGCCGGCACCTTCGCCGCCTACCCGGAGCAGGTTGACGCCCAGCGCAAGCTCGACCCTAACCTGGACCACGAATCGCCACTGCACGAGCTGTTCGCCGACCAGTTGGCCAGCGCCGACCTGGTGGTCCTGAACAAGGCCGACCTGATCGATGCCGAGGGCCTGGCCAAGGTCCGCGCCGAAGTCGCCGAAGAGCTGCCAGCGGCAGTGAAGGTCGTCGAGGCCAACAGCGGCAAGCTGCCGCTGGAGGTACTGCTGGGCATGGGCGCGGAGTCCGAAGTGCACATCGACGGCCGCCGCACGCACCATGACAGCCACCACGACGGCGATGACCATGACGACCATGACCACGATGCCTTCGACTCCATTTCCATCGACTTGCCTGAAGCCGATGAAGCCTTGCTGCTGGGGGCCCTGACTCAACTGGTGGTGGAGTTCGGCATCCTGCGTGTCAAAGGCTTCGCCGCCGTACCTGGCAAGCCGATGCGCCTGCTGGTGCAGGGGGTGGGTACCCGTTTCGACAAGCACTTTGACCGTGCGTGGCGCGCTGATGAGCCGCGGGTCACGCGCATGGTGCTGATTGGCCAGGAACTGGATGCAGCCCAGCTGGAAGCCCGCTTGCGCCAGGCCCTGGGCGCCTGACCCATGCACTTGCTGCGGACCCAGCCCGGCGGCTTCGTGCCGGACGACAGCATTGCCGACCTTGGCCAGACACCTGCCGAGCTGGTGATTCTCTGCAGCGGCGATTCGCACCTGGCGTTGCTCGCCGACAGCGCCGAGCAACTGCCTGACGATTTCCCCACGCTGCGCCTGGCCAACCCCATGCAGGTGCAGAACCATGCGTCGGTTGACCTGTATGTCGATCAGGTGCTGCAGCACGCCAAGGTGATCCTGGTGTCGCTGCACGGCGGCGTCGGCTACTGGCGTTATGGTGTGGAGCAACTGGTTGGCCTGGCCGCCCGCGGCGTGCAGTTGATCCTGGTGCCCGGCGACGATCGCCCCGACCCCGAGCTGACCGGCCTTGGCACGGTGCAGGGCGAGCAGGCCGAGCGCCTCTGGCACTACTTGCGCCAGGGCGGCAAGGCCAATGCCCTCAACCTGTTCCACTGCCTGGCCAGCCAATGGCTGGGCCGCGAGTATGCCTGGGATGAGCCACAACCCCTGGCACGCACCACGGTGTATCACCCGGCCAAGGGCAGCGCCGCGCTGGAGGACTGGTACCCGCACTGGCACCCTGAGCACCCGGTCGCGCCGTTGCTGTTCTACCGCTCTCACTTGCAGGCGGCGAATACCGCGTTCATAGACGTGTTCTGCCAACGCCTGCAAGCCGCCGGCCTTAACCCGCTACCCATCGCCGTTGCCAGCCTGAAAGAGCCCGCCTGCCTCGAGCAGGTGGAGGCATGGCTGGATGAGGTGGGCGCTGAGGTGGTGCTCAATACTACCGGGTTCGCGTTGTCCAGCCCGGAGCGGCCAAACCTTCGGCCACTGCGGCGCGACGTACCGGTGCTGCAGGCGATTTGCGCGCAGGATAACCAGCCAGGCTGGGAAGCCAGCGAGCAGGGGCTGGGGGCACGCGACCTGGCCATGCATATTGCCTTGCCTGAACTGGACGGTCGCATCATTACCCGCCCGGTCAGTTTCAAGGACATGGCCTGGCATAGCGAGCGCAGCCAGTCAGATGTGGTGTGCTACCGCGCCCACGCTGAGCGCATGGACTTTGTCGCCGAACTGGCCAGGCGCTGGGTGGCTTTGGCGCGTTTGCCCAACGGCCAGAAGCGTGTGGCGCTGATACTGGCCAACTACCCGACACGCGATGGCCGCATCGGCAACGGCGTAGGCCTGGACACGCCCGCTGCCGCGCTTACTATCCTCCAGGCGCTGCGCGCCGAGGGCTACCCCCTGGCGGATCTGCCCGGCAGCGGCACACAACTCATTCATGCGCTGCTTGGCGGCGTCACCAACGACCTGGACCAGCTCGACATGCGGCCCTGCGCGCAGAGCCTCGGCATGGCCGACTACCTGGCCGCGTTCGAGCGCCTGCCCGAGGCCAACCGGCAGGCTGTGCTGGAGCGTTGGGGCCCACCCGAGCAGGACCCGATGTACCGCAGCGGCCGGTTGATGGTGGCCGGCCTGCGTTTTGGCCTGACCTTCGTCGGCATCCAGCCGGCGCGGGGCTACCAAGTGGACCCCAGCGCGGTGTACCACGACCCAGACCTGGTGCCCCCTCATGGTTACCTGGCTTTCTACTTTTGGCTGCGTCACGTCTACGCCGCCGATGCGGTGATCCACGTTGGCAAACACGGCAACCTCGAGTGGTTGCCTGGCAAAGGGGTCGGGCTGTCGGCAACCTGTTGGCCAGATGCCTTGCTCGGCCCGCTGCCGAATGTCTACCCGTTCATTGTCAATGACCCGGGCGAGGGCGCCCAGGCCAAGCGCCGCACCCACGCGGTGATCATCGACCACCTGATGCCGCCCCTGACCCGGGCCGAAACCTACGGCCCGCTGCGCCACCTGGAACAATTGGCGGACGAGTTCTACGAAGCGCAGTTGCTGGACCCTCGCCGGGCGCGGGAGCTGCAGCGCGACATCCTCCAACTGGTCAAGGCCAACCACATCGACCGGGAACTGCAACTGGAGGGGCAACTGGACGATGCGGCCGTGTGGTTGCCGCGCCTGGACACCTACCTGTGCGACCTCAAGGAGTCGCAGATCCGCGATGGCCTGCATGTGTTCGGCCAATCGCCTCAGGGCCGGCTGCGCCTGGACACACTGCTGGCGCTGCTGCGGGTGGAACGCGCAGATGGCCGGGGTGGCAACGCCAGCCTGTTACGGGCCCTAGCCAAGGTGCTGGTCCCGGGGTTCGACCCGCTCGACTGCGACTTGGGTGAGCCCTGGCAGGGCCCGCGCCCAGCCCAGTTGCAGGGCATTTGCGAGGCGCCGTGGCGCACCTGCGGCGACACCCGCGAGCGCCTGGAATTACTGGCGTTGCACATGATCGAGCAAGCGCTGGAAGGCGTAGTCCCCTACCCGGATGTGGACCTGTGGCAACCCGTGCATCAGGTGATCCAGGCCCTGCGCGAATCAGTCGCGCCATGCTTGGACGCCTGCGGCGCAGCAGAAGTGCATGGCCTGCTGGCGGCACTGGCCGGCCGCTTCGTGCCGGCCGGGCCCAGTGGCGCGCCCAGCCGTGGCAGGCTCGACGTGCTACCAACGGGCCGTAACTTCTATACCGTGGACGTGCGCAACCTGCCCACCACGACGGCCTGGCGCCTGGGCTTCGCGTCCGCCAACCTGATCCTTGAGCGGCACCTGCAGGAGCATGGCGACCACCTGCGCCAGTTGGGCCTGTCGGTTTGGGGCACGGCGACCATGCGCACGGGCGGTGACGACATCGCCCAGGCCATGGCACTGATGGGCGTGCGGCCCGTGTGGGCCACGGGCAGCCAGCGCGTGGACGATTTTGAAATCCTGCCCCTGAGCCTGCTGGACAGGCCGCGGGTTGACGTCACCCTGCGCGTGTCAGGGTTTTTCCGCGATGCGTTCGGCAACCTTATCCGCCTGTTCGACGCCGCGGTGCAAGCGGTGGCCGGGCTGGACGAACCCGACGACCTCAACCCGCTGGCGGCCCGCGTGCGCAGCGAACGGGCAACCTTGCAGGCGCAGGGCGTGGGCGCCGAGCAGGCGGCACGCCAGGCGGGCTGGCGTATATTCGGGGCCAAGCCCGGTGCTTATGGCGCCGGGGTGCAGAACGCCATTGACGGGCAGCTGTGGCACACCCGCGAAGACCTGGCCGAGGTGTACCTGAACCACGGCGGGTATGCCTATGGCGCCAGCGACGAAGGCACGCCAGCCCGGGCGCAGTTTGCCCAGCGGCTGGCACGTGTGCAGGCGGTGCTGCAAAACCAGGACAACCACGAGCACGACCTGCTCGATTCCAACGATTACTACCAGTTCCAGGGTGGCATGCTGGCGGCCTCCGAAACCCTGGTTGGGGCGCCGGTGGCCAGCTACCACGGTGACCACAGCCAGGTTGACCGGCCGCGTATTCGCACGCTCAAGGAAGAACTCAACCGGGTCATCCGCGCGCGTGCGTTGAACCCGAAGTGGATCGACGGCGTAAAGCGCCACGGCTACAAGGGTGCGTTCGAAATGGCAGCTACCGTGGACAACCTGTTCGCGTTCGACGCCACCACGCACCTGATCGACGACCACCATTATCAATCGCTGGCTGACGCCTATGTGCTGGACCCGGCAACCCGCGATTTCATGCGCGAGCACAACCCCGAAGCCCTGCGCGACCTCACCGAACGTTTGCTCGAGGCCCAGCAGCGTGGGCTGTGGCAGGCGCCGGGCGACTACCGCGAGGCTTTGGAAGAACAACTGCTCGATGGCGAGGAACAGGCTTGAAATGAGTGAACCCGTGCAATTTCCCCTGGCGGCCGTGGTGGGGGCCGACGACCTGAAGCTGGCCCTGTGCCTAACTGCCATCGACCCGAAGATCGGCGGCGTATTGATCGAAGGCCCGCGTGGCATGGCCAAGAGCACCCTGGCCCGTGGCCTGGCCGACCTGCTCGGTGAAGGGCCATTCGTGACGTTGCCGTTGGGTGCCAGTGAAGAGCGCCTGGTTGGCACGCTGGACCTCGATGCGGCACTGAGGCAGGGCAAGGCGCAGTTCTCGCCGGGCGTGCTGGCACAGGCCGACGGTGGCGTGCTGTACGTCGATGAAGTGAACCTGCTGCCCGACACCCTGGTGGACCTGCTGCTCGATGTGGCAGCCAGTGGCACTAACCGTGTCGAACGGGACGGTATCTCTCACCGCCACAGTGCCCGTTTCGTGCTGATCGGCACCATGAACCCGGAAGAAGGCGAGTTGCGGCCGCAGTTGCTCGACCGCTTTGGCCTGAACGTGGCCCTTGAAGGGTTGCCGGAGCCCCAGGCACGCCAGCAGATCATCCGTCGGCGCCTGGCATTCGACAGTGATCCGCAGGCTTTTTGCAGCCACTGGGCGCAGGCTCAGATGCAGTTGCGCGAGCGCTGCCAGGCGGCGCGCCAGGCCCTGGCTGCTATCCCGCTTGACGACCACGCCCTGGCGCTGATTACCGAACGCTGCTACGCCGCCGGGGTCGACGGCTTGCGTGCCGACTTGGTGTGGCTGCGCGCTGCCCGAGCGCACAGCGCCTGGCGGGGTGGCCAGGCCATAGAGCAGGTAGACATCGAGGCGGTCGCGGAATTTGCCCTGCGCCATCGCCGCCGCCACGCCCCCCAGGCCAACCCCCCCGCAACGCCACCGCAGCCTGAGGTGGCAGGCGCCAGCCAGCCTGGGGAAAAGGGCGGCCAGGGGGATTGGGGCGCCATGCCGCCCCAGCCTGTGGCGGCTGGGCCAAGGCGCGAGGTGCCGAACTGGGCAAAAAAGCCCTGAGCATCCGTCAATCACCTGCCCGGGTGGCGGATGCCGGTGCCGGTAAAGGGCAGCAGGCTGGCGCCAGCCGCGGCCGCGCCGTTGAGCAGGCCAGCGGCCGCGTTGCCTGGGTGCCGACGTTGCTCAAAGGCCGCCCGCGCAAACGTCATGATGTGTGCTGGCAGGTACGTCGGGGCAAGCCGGCTCAGCTGTGGCTGGTGATTGTGGACGCCTCTGCCTCAACCCGCCGAAACCAGGCACTGGGCCAGGCGAAAGGGGTACTGGCAACCCTCTTCGACCAGGCCTACCGCCAGCGTGCACGCCTTGCGCTGCTGACTGCCAGCGGCCACGCACCTCAATGGCAACGTCACGGGCTGAAGGCCTCAGCAGCATTGCAACCCTGGCTACAGGCGCTGGGAGCTGGTGGCGGCACACCGTTGCTACCCGCGCTGGAGCAGGCCAGACGATGGCTGATCGCCCGGCATAAGGCCCACCCCAGCGAACAGGTGCGCTGCCTGGTGTTCACCGACGGGCGCCTGCAGCAGTGGGAAGCCGTGCAGCCGTTGCCCTGCAGCACCGTGCTGGTGGACATGGAAATAACAGCCGTACGGTTGGGGCGCGCGCAGCAATTGGCCTTGCAGTTGAATGCTGAGTATCAGCATATACAGGCCATGAACGTCATTAAGTAAGTGCGAGGGTGCGGCATCAAGTCGCAATAAAAAACGTGCAACTTTTAGAGGGGCAAGTGCGTGGTGGGCCCACGCACCTGTTTAGGCAGCCGGTATTACCGAGGCATTGACCAAGGTTGCAGGCGATAGCCTTTTTCGCTGAGTTCGGCGCGCACTTCCTCGATCAGGCTGGCCCACTGGGCTTTATCGGAATAGATGCGCGAGGATACTTGTTTGCTGCCGATACGGGCATTGGTGCGGTCAACCACGGCCAGGCTAAGTTCGCCTGTACCATTGGGGGCATCCCAGGCCACGCACTGGAAGGGTTCGAAGGCGTGGTCGGCAATCAGCAGTGCTTCGTTGACACGGAGCGGGGCATTCATGAGTCGGTCTCTCTGTGGTCGCAAACATCCAGGTGAAGTCCGCGTTGCTTCCAGGTCGCCTCAAGGATCGCGATATGCAGCGCGGGGTTATCAGTACTGATGCTCTGGTCGGGGGTTCAAGTCACACGTTTACAATAAAAAAGTTCACAGGCGTTTAATCAATTGATCACCTGCGCCCATGGGAGGGCGCTTTAAACAGAAAATTCCCGCCGTGCGATCTAAAAAGCGCGGCCAGTAGACGGACGGTCATGGAAACCGTCAATTGAGTTGCTAGTGTTAATCGGGCGCCACAACTTGCTGTTTTATCTCAAAAAACCAAAATCTGGCGCCAAGGATCGGTCATGCAGCAACCCACCGCGCAACGCCGCTTGCTCATCGTCGACCCTTGCGAGGCATGCCATCAGCTGCTGCCTGGGCTGCGCGAAGCGGGTTGGGATGTCGACAGCTGTGTACTCGCCCACGCCCAGGATTATCCGTGCGATGTGGGCTTGCTGCGCCTGGAGGCCTCGCACCTCAAGCAGCCAGATGCCGTAAAGGACATGATAAAGCGCAGCAATACCGAATGGATTGCGGTGCTGAGTGCCGAGCAACTGCGCATGCCGGCGTTCGGGGATTTTGTCTGCGAATGGTTTTTCGACTTCCACACCTTGCCCTTTGACGTCTCGCGGGTGCAGGTCATGCTGGGGCGGGCATTCGGCATGGCGCGGTTGCGGGGCAAGGGCACCAACAAGGTTGACGACCCCAACGACGAACTCCTGGGGGAGAGCCGGCCCATCCGCGAGCTGCGCAAGCTGCTGGGCAAGCTGGCGCCCACCGAATCACCCGTGTTGATCCGCGGCGAAAGCGGCACGGGCAAGGAACTGGTGGCGCGTACACTGCACCGTCAGTCGCAACGCAGCGAACAACCGTTCATTGCGATCAACTGCGGGGCTATCCCCGAACACCTGATCCAGTCTGAGCTGTTTGGCCACGAGAAGGGCGCGTTCACCGGCGCCCACCAGCGCAAGGCGGGGCGTATCGAGGCGGCCCACGGTGGCACGCTGTTTCTGGACGAGATCGGCGACCTGCCGCTGGAGCTTCAGGCCAACCTGCTGCGATTTTTGCAGGAAAAACACATCGAGCGCGTTGGCGGCAGCCAACCGATCCCGGTGGATGTGCGGGTGCTGGCGGCCACACACGTGGACCTGGAAAAGGCCATTGAGCTGGGTCGCTTTCGTGAAGACCTGTACTACCGGCTGAACGTGCTGCAGGTGGTGACGGCCCCCCTGCGTGACCGGCATGGCGACCTGCCGATGCTGGCCAACCACTTTGCCCATTTCTACAGCCTGGAAACCGGCCGCCGGCCACGCTCGTTCAGCGAACACGCACTGGCTGCCATGGGGCAGCATGACTGGCCAGGCAACGTGCGCGAACTCGCCAACCGGGTGCGTCGCGGCCTGGTGTTGGCTGAAGGGCGGCAGATCGAAGCACAGGACCTGGGGTTACAGGCCCAGGGGCAGCAGCAACCGCTGGGCACGCTGGAGGAATACAAGCACAGGGCCGAGCGGCAGGCCCTGTGCGATGTGCTCGACCGCCACAGTGACAACCTGAGCGTGGCGGCGAAGGTACTGGGTGTTTCACGGCCTACCTTCTACCGCCTGTTGCACAAGCACCAGATACGCTGAGGTGCCGCCTAGGCCCTTAGTGGGGGGCACGCACGATGGTTTTGAGCAGGTCCTCAGGGCTGATGTGCCCGACCACTTGCGACACGGCGCTGCCAGGGGTTGGCAGGTCGATGATGTGGTTTTTCATCTTGCCGATGACATGCATCTCGCAGGGTTTGCAATCGAACTTGAGCGTCAGCACTTCGTCCCCCTGAATCAGTTGCATGGGCGCCACCTTGGTGCGCACACCGGTCACACCCTTGGCCTGCTTGGGGCACAGGTTGAACGAGAAGCGCAGGCAGTGCTTGGTGATCATCACCGGTACCTCGCCGTGCTCCTCGTGGGCCTCGTACGCGGCGTCGATCAGTTGCACGCCGTGACGGTGATAGAAGTCCCGGGCCTTCTGGTTGTACACGTTGGCCAGGAACGACAGGTGCGACTCGGGGTAGACCGGTGGCGGCGTGGTCTCGGGCTTGCGGTAGCCGTGAGGGTGAGCCTGGATGCGCAGCGTGGTCAATGCCTCGATGGCCTCGCGGCGCAGCGCCTTGAGCTGCGAATTGGGGATGAAGTACGCCTGCGGGGCGTCCAGCTCGATGCTGTCGGCGTGGTACAGGGTGGTCCCCAACTGACCCAGCAGGTCGTGCAACTGATCCAGTGCCTGCTGGGGCTTGTTGGCCGGGCCAAACGGGCCGTACAGTGTCACGTGCGCACTGACGCCTTCTTCGCTGGTCACCACCAGCGTCAGGCACTGTTCGCGCAACACCGCCTGCCAACGCACGCCAATGCGGCGTTCGGCAGAGGTGCGTTGCAGGGCCTGCTGCCAGTTGTGGTCCAGGTTGCGCGACAGCGGGTGATTAGGCCTTAGCTTGTGCAGGCCTTCGGGCATCTCGTTGGGTTCAACGCGGTGACGGTAGCGGGTGTGGCCGTCTTCCTCGAACTGGCCACGGGGCTCGGCGATATTGGCCCGGAACCCGACCACCTCGCGCTTGACCAGCACATTGAGGCCGTCGCCATTGGTCAGCGGTACGTCGGTGACCACTTGCAGGTCGCGCTTGCCGACCTTTTCCACCACGCCAACTGGCAGGCCGGTGAAGGTGGGCGAATCGAAGGCACCGATGTCGACCTTGCGGTCGGTGACGAAGTAGTCGGTGCTGCCGCGGTGGAAGGTCTTGTCCGGGTCAGGGATAAAGAAGTGCTCGGTGCGGCCGCTGGAGGCGCGGGCCAGGCCTGGGCGATCTTCCAGAATGGCGTCGAGTTCCTTGCGGTAGTGGGCGGTGATGTTCTTCACATAGCCCATGTCCTTGTAGCGGCCTTCGATCTTGAACGAGCGCACGCCCGCATCCACCAGGTCGCGCAGGTTGGCGGTCTGGTTGTTGTCCTTCATCGACAACAGGTGTTTCTCGAACGCTACTACCCGACCCTGATCATCCTTGAGCGTGTAGGGCAGGCGGCAGGCCTGGGAGCAGTCGCCACGGTTGGCACTGCGACCGGTCTGGGCATGGGAAATGTTGCACTGGCCGGAGAACGCCACACACAGGGCGCCGTGGATGAAGAATTCGATGGCGGCATCGGTCTCGGCGGCGATGGCGCGAATTTGCTGCAGGTTCAGCTCGCGGGCCAGCACCAGTTGCGAGAAGCCTGCCTGGTCGAGGAAGCGCGCGCGCTCCAGGGTGCGGATGTCGGTCTGGGTGCTGGCGTGCAGCTCGATGGGTGGGATGTCCAGCTCCATCACCCCCAGGTCCTGCACGATCAGGGCGTCGACGCCGGCGTCATACAGCTGGTGGATCAGCGCACGTGCAGGTTCCAGTTCGTTGTCGTGAAGAATGGTGTTGATGGTGGTGAACACGCGTGCGTGATAACGGTGCGCGAACTCGACCAGTTGGGCGATGTCGGCGACCTCGTTACAGGCATTGTGGCGTGCGCCGAAGCTTGGGCCGCCGATATAGATGGCATCCGCGCCATGCAGGATCGCTTCACGGGCAATGGCCACGTCGCGGGCAGGGCTGAGCAGTTCCAGGTGATTCTTGGGAAGGGACATGTCGTTATATTTTCGGGCTGTCACGGTTAGGCGCGCATTGTAGCGGCGAAACCGCCGGGCAGCACCCTTGGCCTGCCCGGAGGTGAATGGGCCGTGCGCAGATCAGCGCTTGGCGGCCATTGCCGTCACTTCCACCCGCATGCCTTCGAAAGCCAGGGCGGCAACGCCCACGGCGGCGCGCACAGGCCAGGGTTTGCTGAAGAAACGCTGGTACACCTCGTTGAAGGCGGCGCGGTCGGCCATGTCGGTGAGGTAGATGGTCAGGTGCAGCACCCGGTCCATGCCGCTGCCGGCGTTCTCCAGTGCCACTTTCAAGGCCTGCAGCGTGCATTCGCTTTGCTCGACGATGCTGCCCAGTGCCAGGCTGCCGTCGGGGTGGGTAGGGATCTGGGTGGTCACCAGCACGCCGTTGTACTCGGCGACGTCAGACGAGATGGCGTCTGCATCCGGGTCCGGGGTGTAGGTGATATCTGCGTTTGCCATGGTCAGGTTTGCCTTGCGACGGTGGAAAACAGCAAGCGTACGCCACCCGGCCGTGCGGGTCGAGGTGGCCCCCGTGTTTGAATTACGGGGCGTTCACCGGCAGAATCGCGCCCCACTGCAAAGGGGTTGACCGTGAACGAACACACATTGTCCATGCGCCTGGAACGGGTAGCCGCCTACGTGCCACAAGGCGCGCGCCTGGCCGACATCGGGTCGGACCACGGCTACCTACCCGTGGCGCTGATGCGCCGCGGGCTCATCGCCTGTGCGGTGGCCGGTGAAGTCGCGCCCACACCGTATGCGTCGGCCCAGCGTAATGTGCGCAAGCACGGCTTGCAGGCGCACATCGCCGTGCGGCTGGCCGACGGCCTGGCAGCCATCGAAGCGGATGACAGGGTGTCGGTGATCAGCCTGTGCGGCATGGGCGGTGAGACCATGTGCGAGATTCTGCAGGCCGGCAAGGCGCGGCTTGCGGGGGTGACACGCCTGGTGCTGCAGCCCAACGGTGCAGAGCCGGAGCTGCGCCAGTGGCTGATGGGCAATGGTTACCGCATCGTGGCCGAAGAGGTGCTGCGCGAGAACCGGTTCGATTACGAAATCATCGTCGCCGAGCCAGGTGCGGCAGCTTACAGCCCTGAACAGCTGTATTTCGGCCCGCTGCTGATGCAGGAGAAGGGCCCGGCATTTCGGGTGAAATGGCAGCGCATGCTGAAACAGAAACAGCAGACCTTGGCTAATTTCCAGCGGGCCCGTGACACTGTGCCTTTGGCCAAGGTCGAAGCGTTCAACCAGCAGGCCACCTGGATCACTCAGGTGCTGGCCTGAATCCCCCCTTCTGAGGAGCGTCCCCCATGGACATGCTGCAGGCCATGCGTACCTTCACCCGGGTGGTGGAATGCGGCAGTTTCGCGGCGGCGGCCACCGCGCTGGACATCTCCGCTGCCCAGGTTTCGCGGATCGTCGCCGAGCTTGAGAACCAGTTGCAGACACGGCTGTTGCACCGCACCACCCGGCGCTTGCGCATGAGTGAGGCGGGTGAGCGGTTTCTGGAGCGGGCCCGGCAGATCCTGCAGTTGACCGAGGAAGCCATGGGCGAAGCGCGCGGTGCGCACCTGATGCCGCGCGGGCGTTTGCGCCTGCATTGCCCCCATGGGCTGGGCTTGCTGCTGATGCCCCTGGTGGCCGGCTACAACGCGCTGTGCCCGGAGGTGGTGGTTGAACTGACCTTGTCCCAGCGCAACCCGGACCCGCTCGCCGAAGGCCACGACGTGGTCATCACCGTGGACCAGGCCTTGCCCGACTCGCAGTTGATCGCCGTACCGCTGGGCACCATCTTCAGCATCGCCTGCGCGGCGCCGGGTTACCTGCAGGCCCACGGCGTGCCTAACCGGCCTGAGGACCTGCATGGGCATCGCTGCCTGCGCATGGCGTACCCGTTGTACGAAGGCGACTGGGTGTTTACCCAAGGCGAGGAGCAGTGCGTCATCGCCCCGCAAGACAGCTTCCAGACCAACGTAGCGGACGCCATGTTGGTCGCTGCCGAGCTAGGCATGGGTATTGGCCTGCTGCCGTTCTACACCGCCAGCCAGGCCATCGAGCAGGGGCGCCTGTGCCGGGTACTGGCGCCCTACAGGTTGCGCGAAAATGCGTTGTACGCCATCTACCCATCCCGCCATTACCTGGATGCCAAGGTACGCACCTGGATCGATTACCTGAAAGAGCAACTGCCCGCGTTGTTCGAGGGGCATGCCCGCGTGGTGGATGATGCAAGGTACTGGCAATAACCCGGGGGTAAGCGCGCTTCAAAGGGGGTAATGCTTCAATTCCCGCGCAATCAGCATGCGCTGAATCTCGCTTGACCCTTCATAAATTTGCGTAATGCGCGCATCGCGGTAATGGCGCTCCACCGGGTAATCCTCAAGGTACCCGTAGCCACCGTGCACCTGGATAGCCTTCGAACACACCCGCTCGGCCATTTCCGAGGCGAACAGCTTGGCCTGCGAGGCTTCCGACAAGCAGGGCTTGCCTGCGCTGCGCAGGCGGGCGGCGTGCAGGATGAGCAACCGTGCGGCGTTGATCTGCACCTGCATGTCGGCCAGCAGGTTGGCAATGCTCTGGTGTTCGTTGATCGGCTTGCCAAACTGCACGCGCTCACGGGAGTACGCCAGGGCCGCCTCGAACGCCGCGCGAGCGATACCCAGTGCCTGGGCGGCGATGCCGATGCGCCCGCCCTCCAGGTTTGACAACGCGATCGCCAACCCCTTGCCTCGCTCGCCCAACAGGTTGGCTGCAGGAATGCGGCATTGCTCGAAGGTGACCGCGCAGGTATCGGACGCACGGATGCCCATCTTGTGCTCACTGCGGTCTACCTTGAACCCTGGGTTGTCCGTTGGTACCAGAAATGCCGACAGGCCCTTCTTGCCAAGCTCCGGGTCAGTGACCGCGAACACGATGGCCAGGCCCGCGCGCCGCGCATTGCTCACAAACTGTTTGGCACCGTTGATCACCCACTGGCCGTCTACCAGCTCTGCCCGGGTGCGCAGGTTATGCGCCTCAGACCCAGCCTGTGGCTCGGTCAGGCAGAAGCAGCCGATAACTTCGCCACTGGCCAGGCGCGGCAACCAGTGCTGTTGCTGCTCATCGGTGCCGTAGGCCAGCAGCGGCCCGCAACCCACCGAGTTGTGGATGCTCATCATCGCGCCCGTGGCGCCGCACCCTGCGGATATTTCCTCCACCGCCAGCGCGTAGGCCACGTAGTCGGTGTAACTGCCGCCAAAGGTTTCAGGTACCACCATGCCCAACAGGCCCAGCTCGCCCATGTTGCGCACCACACCGTCATCGATCCAGCCGGCTTTTTCCCACGCCTGGGCATGGGGGGCGAGCTCGCCCCGGGCGAAATCCCGGGCCATGTCGCGGATCATGACTTGTTCTTCGCTCAGTTCAACATCTTGCATGTGCGTGCTCCCAGGCTCACAGGCCTTCGAAGAATTGGTCGACACGCTGGCGCTGCAGCCCCTGCAGGGTCGGCGGGTTCCAGCGGGGCTGCTTGTCCTTGTCGATGATCAGGGCGCGGACCCCTTCGATGATGTCGCCATGCTGGAACCACTGGCGGTCCAGGTGCAGCTCCATGGCGAAGCAGTCTTCCAGCGAGCAGTGGCGGGCACGGCGCAGCATCTCCAGGGTTACCGCCATCGCCAGTGGGGAGCGGCTCTGCAGCACATCCGCCGTGGCCAGCGCCCACGCATGGCTGTCGCCGATGCTGACCGTGCGCAACTGCTCGACGATGGCCTGCAGGTCCGGCAGGGCGAAGAAATGGTCGATCACTGGCCGCAGCTGCGCCAGAGGCGCACCGTCCACTGCCTGAGTGCCAAGGCTCGCCAGCAGGCTCTGCAGGTCTTTGAGCGGGTGGTCGCCAAAGCGCAGCGTGTCCAGACCCTGCTGCAGTGCGGTTAGCGCGTCGCTGTGGACGTGCCAGTTTGCCAGGCCGCAGTAGAGGGCGTCTGCGGCCTGGATCTGGTTGCCGCTTACGCCCAGGTAGGTGCCCAGCTCGCCCGGGATGCGCGAAAGGAAGTAGCTGCCGCCCACATCGGGGAAGTAGCCAATGCCCACCTCCGGCATACCCAGGCGGCTGCGCTCCGTGACCACACGCAGGTCGCAGCCTTGGGCCAGGCCCATACCACCGCCCAGGGTGAAACCGTCCATCAAGACCAGGGTCGGTTTGCGGTAACGGTGGATGACCAGGTCCAAAGCATATTCTTCGACGAAAAACGCTTCGTGCAGGGAGTCACCTGCCTTGAAGCTGTCGTACAGCGAACGGATGTCCCCGCCCGCGCAAAATCCTTTAGGGCCCTCGCCATTGAGCACGACTGCGACCACTTCGGGGTCGTCTGCCCACAGGTCCAGTTGCCGGCGCAGGCTGCGCACCATGTCCAGGGTCAGGGCATTGAGGCCAGAGGGTCGATTCAGTGTGAGATGGCCGACTCGGTTGCGTACCTCGGCCAGCACAGGTTCGGAAGCCGAAGCGTGAGTGTCTGCAAGCATTGCGTTCTCCCTGCTTTGTTATTGATTTCCATGTGAAAACTGGAGTTCGCTGGAGGATCACAGAATCCTGTCACGCGAATTTGCCCTGCACAATCGACAATTGTGCAGGGCTAACGTGCATTTTTGCGGCTCGCCTGGCAGTTCTGCCAGTAGCCCGGTAGTGAAGACTCGGGCAAACATCATCGCACCGGGGTTTCTACCCCAACTTCATACAGGGGCTGATGCGATGCGCAAAAAACCAATACTCGCCAAGACACTGTTCGGCATGAGCCTCACGGCGCTAGTCACTGCCACATCGGCTTCTGCCGCACCACAGGCCGGGGCGCAAGCCGAAGACACGGGGGCGCCGGCGTCGCCCCTGATCGGCTTCCTGAACCAGCGTGGGCGTGAGTCAGTCGATCAACTCAAGACGTGGTACAACGCGGTTGCCGATGACTGTGGTGGGCCCAGCAAGCCTGCCTACCTGTGCAGCGGCATCCATGTGCGGACCACGACCACCAGTACTCAGTTTTTGCCGTGGGAACCCACCCAAAGCCAGTTGACGAAGGGCAGCGTGGCGTTCTCGTGGCTGCGCCAGGACAACAACTTCGGCAAACCCTTTGGCAACCAGAACGGCCTGATCCTGCCACCCGTGCAGGCTGTGCCGCCCGGCAAGAACAACAAGCTGGAGGTGCTGTGCAGCTTCCCGATCAACGCCAACACCAATCAGCGCCCCAGCTTGCAAGGGTGTGGCCCTATTACCGGTTACGAAACCACCACGGCCAGCTGCCAGACCCTGGGCGTGTCGACGGCGCAGCAATGGCTTGAACGTTACCCCAACGCCGGTAACTACCGGGTGTGCGGGTGGGACATGCGCGAGCCCTCGCAGCCACCCGCCAGGGCTTTCCAGGCTGCCATACATGCACGCGCCGGGCTGGCGGATGCGCTGTGGCATGTCAATAACGAGGTCTTGCTCCCGGTATGGAGCGCAGGCAGTGGGGGTGAGCTTCCGATACAGGCGTTCTTTTTTGTCAGCGGCGAACCCCAAGCACTGGTCAAGGCGCAGTTCGACCAGATCCGTTACTACCAGGCGTACCACCAGTTGGTGCCGGTCGTCAGCCTGGCGTTCCCCTCGGCCAAGGGTGGCGTGATGACCTTCGGCTATGACGCTGATGGGCAGGCGGTCGGGCGCCCAACGCCGCTTCCCGACATTGATTTCGAGCAGCTCGCCGTAGGCGATGTCGCCAAGGTCACGGTAGACGGGGTGGTATTCGAAATGGGCCCTCGCAGGCAGGGCGTCAGTGATGCGGCCCATGACAGCGGCGGCCTGATTGCGGGTAAACACCTGCAGGCGGATGGCACCATCACCTTTTCGGTGCCCGGGGCGGGCCGTCGCCTGGTCAGTTTCTCCTGGGGCAGCAACAGCTATACGGGGTTGGGCCTGAGCATCTCAGGCGAACAGATTGAGCTTTCAGAGGATGACGCGGGCCCCATGCGTTACGGTCGGCAGGAGCTGATTATTGAAGGCCCAGAGGTGTTCGCGCTGACTGTGGACTCTACAGAGGACGATTCGCTGCTGGTGCTGGACAACCTGAAAGTCAAGAAACTGCCGGATCACCCGCTGGCCCCATCCGCCAGATGACGGTTTGCCATTTATCGCGCACACTGCATGAAAAATTCCCAAGCCCGTTCCCCGCTGCTCGGCGGGGCACAGCCGGAGTAGCACATGGCGCGACAATCCATAACAAACGCCCAAGACGCCCTTCACGAAACCCGCCAGGCCCGTTTGAAACTGGCCAGCGAAGGCGAGCTGCCGCTGGGCATGCTGCGCGACGAGATCGACGCCTCGTGGCGCCGAAGCCTTGGCCATGGGCTCAATTGCCTGCAAGGCGAGCAGGTGGGCCTGGGCCTGCAGCAGGGGCAGGACCTGCGCGCGTTGCTCGAACGCAACCGCCTGCTGCTGGACGCCGTCACCCCTGAACTGGACTACCTGGTTGCCCGCCAGGGTAAAGGTGGCATCGTCATCCTCGGCGATGCCCAGGCCAACGTGCTGGCCATCGAAGGGCAGACCCATGTGCTGAGCCGTGAAGGCCTGCGCGACCTGCACCCGGGCAGTTGCTGGAGCGAGTCCTTGCGCGGTACCAACGCCATTGGTACTGCCGTAGTGGAGGGCCGCCCGACGCTGATCAACTGCGGCGAACACTACCTGGACCGCCTCAGCCCCTTCTCCTGCACCTCTGTACCCCTGCGTGACCCCGGTGGCGAGGTGATCGGTGTGCTGGACATCACCCGTGAAGGGGTCATGGCGCAACCGCAGGACAACCTGACCGCACTGATGCTGGCTGCTGGCACCATCGAGAGCCGGCTGTTCGGCCTGTGTCACCCGGGCCATCTGGTACTTGGGTTTCACGCCCGTGCGCAGTACCTCAACAGCGCCTGGCATGGCTTGCTGGCGCTGAACCTGGAGGGCGAAGTGGTCGGGGTAAACGACAACGCCTGCCAGTTGATGCGCATGTCGCGCCAGGAAGTGATCGGCAGACGCAGCAGCGACCTGCTGGGGGAGCGCTCCCCAGCCTTTATTGCACGCCTTTGGCAAGGCGGCGTGAGCAGTGTGCAAACGGCCAAAGGCGAGTTTTTCGTGCGTGCCTTGCAACTGCCCCGTCATGGGCGGGTAACGGGTCACCCGCTGCCAGGCAAACCGGCCCAGCCCACCCAGGCCCCCGGGCTTGAGGCCTTGGCCGGCGCTGATTCGCGCCTGGCCCGCAACCTGCGCATGGCCCGGCAAGGCCTCGGCAATGGTTTGCCGGTGCTGCTGCTGGGTGAGACTGGCACCGGCAAGGAGGTCGCCGCCCGCGCCCTGCATCACGCCAGTTCACGTGCCGACAAGGCATTCGTGGCGGTCAACTGCGCGGCCATCCCTGAGGGGCTTATCGAGTCGGAACTGTTCGGCTACCGCGAGGGGGCGTTCACCGGCTCGCGGCGCGGTGGCATGGTCGGGCGGCTGATGCAGGCGCATGGCGGTACCTTGTTTCTGGACGAGATCGGCGACATGCCCCTTGCCTTGCAGGCACGCCTGTTGCGGGTGCTGCAAGAGCGGCGGGTGGCACCGCTGGGTGCCGGTGACGAACAGGACATCGACGTTGCGTTGATCTGCGCGACCCACCGCGATCTCAAGCGCCTGGTCCACGACCAGCGCTTTCGCGAAGACCTGTACTACCGGGTCAATGGCGTGTCGCTGCGCCTGCCGGCCCTGCGCGAACGCGAAGACCTTACCGCGATCATCCAGCAGGTGCTGGACAAGTGCGCGGCTGCGGCCGTCACCCTCGACCCCGCGCTCGACGCAGTGCTGCATGGCTACGACTGGCCGGGCAACATTCGCCAGCTGGAGATGGTGTTGCGCACGGCGCTGGCCATGCGCGAACCGGGTGAACAGGTGTTGACCCTCGACCACCTGACCGATTGCCTGCTGGAAGAACTGGCCAGTGCCAACCCGCCGTCAGGCAGCCTGAAAGACAACGAGCTGGAGCTGATGCGCAGCGCACTGGCCCGCCACCAGGGCAACGTTTCGGCCGCTGCCGAGGCACTGGGCATCAGCCGGGCGACCTTGTACCGCAAGCTCAAAGCCCTGCGTTGCTGAGCCGTGGGCAACCTGTTCGCAAGGCTGGTGGAGTCCAGCGACCCCGTACTGATGCGCCAGGCCCTGGCTTGGCTGTACAGTTTCGTGCGGCCACATGGCCGCGCCATCGGCGTGCTGCTGGGCCTCTCGCTGAGCGCCTCGCTGCTGGCCCTGATGCAACCCTGGCTGGTCAAGACGCTGATCGACGAGGGCCTGCTGGCGCGGGATTACCAGACGCTTTGGCACATTGCCGCCATCATGATCGTTACGGGCCTCTTGGGTACGGTGCTGGCCGGGGTCAACCGCTACCTGCACACGCGGTTGTCTGGGCGCATTCTGTTCGCGCTGCGTGACGACCTTTACCGCCATTTGCAGCAGTTGTCGCCCACCTTCTACGGGCGCCGGCGCATGGGCGATATCCTGTCACGCCTGGACGGCGATGTGGCGGAGATCCAGCGTTTTGCCGTGGACTCTTTGTTCTCGGCGGTGTCGGCTGTGATCGGCCTGGTAGGTGCGGTGGCCCTGATGCTGATGCTGTCATGGCAGCTGTCACTGCTGCTGGCACTGCTGGTGCCGGTAGAAGTGCTGTGGCTGCGCTGGATGCGACGCAAGGTTGAGCGTGAAGTACGCAACCTGCGTGAACGCTCTGCCGATGTGTCATCGTTCCTGGTCGAAACCCTGCCGGCGATGAAGTTCATCCAGGCGGCCGGCCAGCAACGCCGTGAGGCTGGGCGGCTCGACCAGTTGGGCAAAGGGTACATGAGCCAGTTGCTGAAGGTGCAGGTCACCGAATTCTTCACCCAGGCGATCCCCGGCACGCTGACGTCGTGGTGCCGCGCCTGCGCGTTTCTGGTGGGGGGCTGGTGGGTGATTCAGGGCACGTGGCAGCTGGGAGCGTTGATCGCCTTTTCCACCTACATGGGCATGGCGGTGGGCCCCGTGCAGAGCCTGCTGGGGTTGTACGTGGCGGTGCAGCGCATGGCTGTGAGCCTGGGCCGGGTGATGGAGCTGAAGCAGGAGACGGTGGCTGTGCTTCCGGCGCGCCACCCCCGGCCCATGCCTGATGGCCCTGGCGAGCTGCGGCTTGAGGGTGTGAGCTTTGCCCACCAAGGGCGTCACGGCGCCGTGCTGGACGGTGCGCACGTGTGCATACCGGCCGGTATGAAAGTGGCCATCAGTGGCCCATCGGGGGTGGGCAAATCGACCCTGATCGACCTGCTGCAGCGTTTCTACGACCCGGACGCGGGCCGTATTCTGCTGGATGGCGCGGACCTGCGCGATCTGGACCTTGCTGCCCTGCGCAGGCGGGTGGCCGTGGTCAGCCAGGACATCGTGCTGTTTCGCGGAACCCTGGCACAGAACCTGGCCTATGGCGTGCCTGAGGCGTCCCGCGCCGAACTGGAGCGGGTGGTACACCTGGCACGCCTGGGTAGCCTGGTTGACAGCCTGCCGCAGGGCCTGGACAGCCTGCTGGGCGAGCGTGGCCAGCAGTTGTCTGGCGGCCAGAAGCAACGCATTGCCATCGCCCGCGCAGTGTTGCAGGCGCCGGCTATTCTGGTGCTGGACGAAGCCACCTCGGCGGTGGACGAAGCCACCGAGCGCGAAGTGATCACCGCGATCGACCAGCTGTTTGCGGGCCGCACGCGCATCCTGATCAGCCATCGGGCATCGACACTGGCCGATGCCGACTTGCACGTGCAATTGCGTGATGGCCAATTGGAGGTTCTTTTGCAGGAGGCAGCAAAGCATGACAACTGAGGTACGTATGGGTGTGATCGACAGCGGCTGCTCGCCCGCTCAGGCACAGGGCCTGCTGGCCACACGCCGTTTCTGGCTGGAGCGGGCCGACTTGCGTGACGCTGAAATGGCCGTTGACCAACTGGGGCACGGCACGGCTGTGCTCGCGGCCGTACAGCGCGAGGCCCCGGGGGTGTCGCTGCTGATGGCCCAGGTGTTCGACACCCAGCCCAGCACCAGCGCCCTGCAGGTGGCAGCTGCGTTGTTGTGGCTGGTAGAGCAGGGCGCAACGGTGGTCAACCTGAGCCTTGGCCTGCAGCAGGACCGGCCCGTGCTGCGCGAGGCCTGCGCCGAGGCCCAGGCGGCAGGCGTGTTGTTGTGTGCATCGAGCCCCGCCCGCGGGGCGCCGGTATACCCGGCCAGTTACCCCGGGGTGATCCGCGTGACCGGGGATGCCCGCTGCGCCCCTGGCCAGTGGTCATGGCTGGGTAGCCGTCAGGCGGATTTTGGCGGCCATGTGGGCAGTGGTTCTGCCGCGGGTGCCAGCCTGGGGTGCGCTGCATTGAGCGGCAGGGTTGCGGCGCTGCTGCGTGATGAGCCTGGCATGCACCCTCAGCAGGTGCGGGACTGGTTGCGCAGCCAGGCGGCCTTCAAGGGGCCGGAGCGGCGAGGCGCCAGGCATGCATGAGCCCCGCATCCTCGTGCTGGGTGCAGGCCCTGCGGGGGCTGCCACCGCCATTGGCCTTGGTCGCCTGGGGTACCCGGTAACGGTCGTGTCCGAGTGGCGCCGCTTCTCGGCAGTGGAGGGTGTGTCGCAGCGGGTGCTGGAAGGTTTGCGCCATGCTGGTTTGGGCGGTGCGTTGAACCAGGCTGCCACGTCGGCTACCCGACAGGTGCACTGGAACGGCCAGCACTTGCAGATGAACCAGGAGTACCTGCTGGACCGGCAACGTTTCGACCATGCCCTGCGCGATGACCTTCTGCAGGCCGGCATCACGGTTATCGAAGGGCGGGCGCGGCAGATCGAGCACGACGTCAGCTACCAGGTTCACCTGGATGACGGCCAGGTGCTGGAGGCCGATTTCCTGGTAGAAGCCCGTGGCCGACAAGCCCCCCTGGCGGCGGACCGCCTGCGTGGCCCTGAAACGGTCAGCCTGCTGGCGAGCTGGCAGGGTGCCCCTGGCGAGCCTGCTTCGGCGATCGAAAGCCTGGACGGCGGCTGGGCATGGATGGCGCGGCTGGCGGATGGGCGCGGTTACTGGCAGATCACCCAGGACGCCGAAAACCTGCCAGCCAAGGCAGCCCTGGCCGGCTACTGCGCGGTGTTGCGTGAGCGCAGCGCGCTGGCGGCGGAGCTGTTTGGTAACCAGGCATCGCTGGCGGCGCCCGTCCATGCTCGCAGCAGCACGCCTATCCTGGCAGGGGATTGCGTAGGCATGGACTGGATCCGGGTGGGGGATGCCGCAATGGCCGTGGACCCGCTGTCTGGCAATGGGATCTTCCAGTCCTTGTCTTCGGCATTGCAGGCGCCGATGGTGATCAACACCCTCTTGCGCAGGCCAGGGCGGGCAGGGCTGGCCCGCCAGTTTCACCAACAGCGGGTGGCAGAGTTGTTCATGCGTTTCGCGCGTACCGGCCGTGACTTCTACGCGCAGGAACAGGCCCGCAGCGGGCAGCCATTCTGGGGCCGGCGCCAGGGCTGGCCCGACACCCAGCCACTGCACCTGGCAGCGGACAACCAGGCGGTGCAGGTGGTGCGCCGGCCAGTGCTGTGTGACGGGCTGGTGGAGGAGGCGGAGGTGGTGGTAACAGCGGACCAACCACTGGGCGTCTGGCACTTGCAGGGGGTGCCCTTGGCGCCGATCGTGCGGGCGGCGCAGGCGGGTGAAGGGCTGGATGCCGTTCTGGCGGGGCTGGAGCACCACCAGCGGCTGCAGGTGATGCGATGGCTGCGCGAACAGCGCATCACCTGAGCTGCCTTGGCCTGCTTTGCCGAGCCCAGACCACGCCGGGTCGGCTTAGAAGAAGGTTCCGACGATCAGTTGCAGATAGGTGCCCGTATCCCGCCCGCCCAATTGCGTGCCGCCGTTGGCAGCGCTCCGCTCGGGTTTGTAGAAGCCTACTACCGGGCTGATGAGGAGATGGTCGTTGACCATCCATTCTGCGTACAGGTCCAGTTCACGCCCGCCCAGGTTGCCCCGGGCGGTATCGAGCGTATCAAAGTCGAAGTACAGCGCACCCACGGTCAGGTTGTCATGCGGCTTGCCTTTGACCGCTACATGATGCACCTGGCTGTTCTTGTTGAACGGCCCTGCATAGTTGGCTGCCACCTCCCCCTGGAACCAAGTGCCGTAGCCCCGGCTCAGGCCGTAGAACAACGGGTCGAAGCCCTCGGAGAACCGGCTGTAGCGGTAGGTGGCAGTGGGTGACCAGGGCAAGGCAGTAAACGTCCAGTTGCCCTCCAGGTACCACGCATTCTCGTGCCCGCCAGTCTGGTCCTGTGTGACGTACTCGGCGGCGACCTCAAGGCCTTCAACGCCCAGGTTACCTCGCCCGCGCAGGCTTGCAGTATCCATGCCGTCGCGGTGTTGCAGGCCCATCAGTTGTGCGTATCGGTCGTCCACATCCAGGCCGCGGATCCAGCTGAGGCCCACGGTACCTGTGTCAGCGACATGCTCCAGGTTGGCCACTGCCAGCGAGGTGTCGGCCTGGTAATGGTTATCGGACTTTAGCCACATCAGGTCGCCACGCCAGCCTTGCTTCCCGCCCAGGCGCAACACGGCCGTGCGGTCGAAGGCTTTGCGCGCTGCCAGGTAGTAGGCGCCGCCACGGTTGAAGTTCGCGCCCAGGTCCGCTTTGCCCAGGTTTACCGGGTCGCCTTGAATCAGGAAACCGTCGCCTAGCGTCACCACCTGCCGCCCGCCGGAGAGGTCGATGCCATCCTCGCCCAGGGCCGGAAACAGGTTCCCCGACCGCCAGCCCAGGTTCATGTCCTCGATGGCGGTGCGGCGTTCGTCGCCCAGGGTCAGCCCGGCAGCATCGCCATCGCCCCAGGTTGCGGAACTGACCAGGCTGAGCGCGCCGTAGAGGGTGCCGCTTGCGGCCAATGCCTGGGTGCCGGCGAGGCCGTACTTCGCATAACCTTCCTGCCACGCGCTGCTGCCAGCTTGGCGGTTGCCGGCCTGGTTGAAGCTTTCGTCGCTGTGGAAGGCGCCGAACAGTGCCTCGAGGTTGGCGTTCACCGTAGTGCCGTTCTGGTTGTACAGCTCATAGGCGTGGGTGAGCGGGGCAGTGAACAGCAGGGCCAATGTGCAGGCGAGTTTGTGCGTCATGGTGTACTCCATGGTCATTGTTGTTTTGAGAAGTGCTGCAGCGGCCCTGCCGCGATGGGGCAGGGCCAGGGGTGAAACGCTCAGAGCTTGATCAGTACTGACTTGAGCTCTGTGTAGTGGTCAATGGCAGCCGCGCCCATTTCACGGCCCACCCCCGACATCTTGTAGCCCCCGAACGGCAATGCCGGGTCCAGGGCGCTGTGGCAGTTGACCCACACCGAGCCTGACTTGATACGCGGGATCATGCGGTGTACCGCAGCCAGGTCGTTGGACCAGATGCTTGCGCCCAGACCGTATGGGTTGTCGTTGGCCATGGCGATTACTTCATCGACGTCGTCGAAAGGCATCGCCACCAGCACCGGGCCGAATATTTCTTCCTGCACCAGGCGATGGCGCTGGCCCACATCGACGATGACGGTGGGCTTGACGAAGTACCCTGGGCCGAAGCTTTCACCCCCACAAGCAATGGTTGCCCCGAGTTCGCGGCCCAGTTCGATGTAGCCGGTGACCCGGTCCTGCTGTTTGGCGGAAATCAGCGGGCCCATTTGCACCGTTGGGTCCAGGCCGCTGCCAAGTTTCATGCCGTTGGCGATGCTGGCGATATCACCCACCACATTGTCGAAATGCTTGCGGTGGACGTACAGGCGTGAGCCGGCGCAGCATACTTGGCCCTGGTTGAAGAAGATGGCGCTGGCGGCCCCGGCTGCAGCCTCCTGCAGGTTGGCATCGGGCATGACGATGGTAGGCGATTTACCACCCAGTTCGAGGGTGACCCGGGTCATGTTGTCCATGGCCGCCTTGCCGATCAACTTGCCCACCTCGGTGGAGCCGGTGAACGTCAGTTTGTCGACGCCGGGGTGTCGGCTGAGGGCGCCGCCGGCATTCAGGCCGGTGCCGGTGACCACGTTGAACACGCCCGGCGGGTAGCCGGCTTCGTCCACCAGTTCTGCCAGCTTGAGCACGCTCAGCGGTGTTTCGTCCGCCGGTTTGAGCACTACCGTGCAGCCGGTGGCCAATGCAGGGCCGAGCTTCCAGCACGCCAGCAGCAATGGGAAGTTCCAGGCAACGATGGCACCGACCACGCCCACCGCCTCCCGACGCACGAACCCATGAAACTGGTCGTTTGGCATCAGCGGCAGGGATGCATCCACGGTGCTGCCTTCGATCTTGGTCGCCCAGCCGGCCATGTAACGCAGAAAATCGATGGCCAGTTGCACGTCCATCACCTGCGCCACCGCAGCGCTCTTGCCGTTGTTCAGGCACTCCAGCTCTGCCAGCAGGCGGGCGTCACGTTCCATCAGGTCGGCCAGGCGCCACAGCAGGTTCTGGCGTTCGCGCGGGCGCAGGCGGCTCCAGGGCGAATCATCGAACGCCTGGCGCGCAGCGCGTACTGCCCGGTCTACGTCCTCGGCATCCGCGGCGGGCACTTCGCCCAGTATCTCGCCCGTAGCCGGGTTGCGAAAGGACAGGGTGCGGCCACTGGCGGCGTCCTGCCATTCGGCACCGATGCGCATCTTCAGTTTGCGTTCGATGAAGGCCTGGGTGGCAGGCAGGGTAGAGTGTTCGCTGGGCATGGGGCTTAGCCTCTTGTCATTGGATGTGACAGGCTTTGGGCAATGGCCGTGCCAAGGTTGCACCGGGGCTGTAGGGCCTTGAATCGTGGGGCTTTGCGCGGCGGTATAGCCCTGAACAACGGTGCTGCGCTGTAGCACATTGAGACAGTGTGAGACGGGGATGCAACAGGGGTCAGCTGACCGCTGCCTCCCACGCGGGGCAGTGTCTCAGCTTGAAACACCCTGTCGCGAAATGGCACGCCGCTCGCGCTGGCACACACTGGGAAGGCACACCCAAAAACCTGTCAAGTCACTGAAAAGTAAAGAAGTTGGTGGAGCTGGCACGGTTTCTGTATCTGAGCCAGTCATTGCACCCGTGCTTCACCTGAGCGTGCGACACCATAAGAACAACAACCGTGGAGGTCTGACCTTGAAGACGACTCGACTCCGGCGACATGCTGGCAAGCTGGCGTTACTTGCCGCCGCGCTGCTGGGCACCCAGGCCATGGCGGCCGAACAGGGCCCGAGCCTTTTGCAGAACACGTGCATGGGGTGCCATATACCCGAAGGTACCGACAGTTACAGCCGCATCAGCCACCAGCGTAAAACCCCCGAGGGCTGGTTGATGAGCATCGCCCGCATGCAGGTGATGCACGGCTTGCAGATCAGCGACGATGACCGCCGTACCTTGGTCAAGTACCTGGCCGACAAACAAGGCCTGGCCCCCAGTGAAACAGACGGCGTGCGTTACGCGATGGAACGCCGCCTCAACACGGTGGAGCATTTCGATACCCAACTGGCCGAAACCTGCGGCCGTTGCCACTCCGGCGCGCGGGTGGCGCTGCAACGGCGCCCGGCGAAGGAATGGGAATACCTGGTCAACTTCCACCTCGGCCAATGGCCATCCCTTGAGTATCAGGCCCAGGCGCGTGACCGGGACTGGTTGCCGATCGCCCTGCAGCAAGTGGTGCCTGAACTTGCCAAGCGCTACCCGCTGGAGAGCTCGGCCTGGGCCGACTGGCAGAAGGCCAAACCTGATGCCAGCACACTGGCGGGGCAGTGGGCCTTCAGTGGGCACATGCTGGCCAAAGGCGATGTGCGTGGGGTGATGAGTATCACTGCCGAGCCGGGCGACACCTTCAAGGTCGAGGTCAAGGGCGCTTATGCCGACGGCACTCCATTCGACGGCAACGGCACGGCGATTCTGTACAACGGCTATGAGTGGCGCGCCAATGTGAAAGTGGGCGATACCTACCTCCGCCAGGTATTCGCAGCACTGGATGGCGAAATGAAAGGCCGCATGTTCGAAGCCGAACACGATGAGCGTGGCCTGGACTTCACTGCTGTGAAGGAAGGCAAGGCCCGCCTGCTGGCGATACAGCCAGGCTTCATCAAGGCCGGTGAAGAGGCCGAGATCAGCGTGGTGGGCAGTGGCCTGGACGGCAAGCCCGACCTGGGCGCCGGCGTCGAGGTGACCCAAGTGCTGGAGCAGACGCCAACCTTGCTGCGGGTCCAAGCGCGCGCGGCCCGCGACGCCCAGCCCGGCCAGCGCGACGTTGCCGTGGGTGCGCTGAAGGGGGCAACCCTGGCCGTTTACGACAAGGTCGAGGAGGTGAAGGTGGTCCCCGCGTTCTCCATCGCCCGCATTGGTGAAAACGGTGCATCGGTGCCCAAGGTGCAGGGGCGCTTCGAGGCTGAAGCCTGGGGCAAGGACGCCAGCGGCCAGCCGCTGCGCATTGGTTACCTCCCGGCCACATGGAAGGTCGAACCGTTCAACGAGCGTGCCGTTGAGGACGAAGACGTGAAATTTGCCGGGCAGATGCAGCCCGACGGCGTGTTCGTGCCCGGCGGCGCAGGCCCCAACCCTGAGCGCAAGATGATGACCAACAACGCCGGCAACCTCAAGGTCATCGCCACACTGGCCGACGGCGGCCAGACCGGGGAGGGGCACATGATCGTGACCGTACAGCGCTGGAACAACCCGCCATTGCCGTAACGGCGGGCTGCAACGGTTTTCCAACGGATCGATTATCGGGAGGTCGCCATGGGCGCACTACTGAACCTGGTCGAGCGTAACCTGCATGAAGTGCAGGTAGATGCCGACCGCATGCTGTTCCACATACCCAGCAGCTCGCTGTTTGCCACCGACGCCGTGACCGGCGGGATCATCGACAGCCTGCGCCAGCAGGGTTGTTCGGCCGAAGAGTTGATACAACGGCTTGGCCAGCAATTTGCCGGGCAGGACATCCAGGACACCCTGCGCGAGCTGATCGCCCTGGAACTGGTCAGCGACGGCTCGCCGCTGACCCCGGAGATCGCCCTCAAGCAGGTCGAACGCACCGCCCTGAACACGGTGGTGCTCAACGTCAACACCGGTTGCAACCTCAGTTGTACCTACTGCTACAAGGAAGATCTGGACAAGCCGTCTGCCGGCAAGAAAATGAACACGGCCACCGCCGAAGCCTCGGTGGAGATGCTGCTCAAGGAGTCCCCCGACGAGCAGCGTTACAGCGTGGTGTTCTTTGGCGGCGAACCGCTTTCCAACCGGCCGCTCATCGAGCACATGGTGGGCTATTGCGAACGCCGCTTCGCCGAGGCCGGCAAGCAAGTGGAATTCATCATGACCACCAACGCCACCTTGCTGACCGAAGAGGTAGTCGACTGGCTTGATGCCCACCGCTTCGGGCTGTCGATCAGCATTGACGGCCCCAAGACCGTGCATGACCGCAACCGCATCACCGTGGGCGGCCAGGGCACCTATGATGTGGTGCGACGCAAGGCAGACATGCTGCTGTCGCGTTACCGCAGCCGGCCCGTGGGTGCGCGCGTGACCCTCACCCGTGGCATCACCGACGTCGAAACCATCTGGAACCACCTGTTCAATGAGCTTGGTTTCGCCGAAGTAGGCTTTGCCCCTGTCACCTCCGGTGACATGGCCGCCTTCAACCTCACCGGCGAAGAGCTGGTGCAGGTGTTTGCCAATATGAAGGCCCTGGGGCGGCGCTACCTGGACGCTGCGCTGGAGCACCGCAACATCGGCTTCTCCAACCTGCACCAGCTGATTACCGACATCCACGAAGGCCACAAGAAGGCACTGCCGTGTGGCGCAGGGCTGAAGATGCTGGCAGTGGACCATGAGGGCGAACTCAACCTGTGCCACCGCTTCACAGGCTCCAGCCTGCCGACGTTCGGTAACGTACACCAGGGCGTCAAGCAGGTGCAGCTGAATGACTTTCTGTCACAACGCCTTGACCGCAGCAACACCGGCTGCGAGAGCTGCCGCATCCGCAACCTGTGTTCGGGCGGGTGCTACCACGAGAGCTACGCACGTTACGGCGACCCGCAGCACCCGACCTACCACTATTGCGAGCTGATGCGCGACTGGGTGGACTTCGGGATCGAGGTCTACAGCCGCATCATGGCCACCAACCCGGCCTTCATCGACCGCTACATCACCCCGCGGAAGGCGCACTGACATGAAGCATTTGAAACCGCTCAACAACAAGGCACGCATCCTGGAGCAGGCCGCCGCCGAGGACCGCGTCGAGGAAGTCATGGCCATGAGCGCGGTGGCCGGGTGCACCGCCACCACCGACCCTGGCTGGGAAGTTGACGCGTTTGGCGGTGTGAGCTCGCTGTGCCAGCCCATGGAGGCTGACCTGTACGGCTGCTCCGACCCCTGCTGGTGGCCGGCTCAGGTGCCGGACATGATGAGTACCTACCAGGACTGGAACGCTCAGGCGACCAACTCCGCTGAAGACTGGCGCAACCTGGGCACCGTGTTCCCGAAAGACAAGTGACCGGCCCAACAAGAACGACAAGGGGAAACCGCATGAATGCTGGACGCTGCGCACGCGTTGCGCTCACCATCGCCGCCATCGCCTGTACTGGCATGGCGCAGGCAGACGATACCGGGCCGGCCCTGAAGGCCGGGCATGAATACATGATCGTCACCAACTACCCAAACAACCTGCACGTGGTGGATGTGGCCACCGATACTGTGTTCAAAAGCTGCGCGATGCCCGACAAGTTTGGCCCTGGCACCGCCATGATGGCGCCGGACAAACGCACCGCCTACGTATTGAACAATCACTTTGGCGACATCTACGGGTTTGACCTGGACACCTGCAAGAACACCTTCCACGCCAACCTGTCCAGTGTGGCAGGCGAGGTGGGGCGCTCGATGTATTCGTTCGCGATCAGCCCGGATGGCGAGGAAGTCTACGCAACGGTCAACCCCACCCAGCGCCTGAACGATCACTACGTGGTCAAGCCGCCCAGGTTGGAGGTGTTCCGTACCCGTGACGGCCTGCAGGCCAAGCCGGTACGCACCTTCCCGATGCCGCGGCAGGTGTACCTGATGCGTACTGCCGATGATGGCAGCCTGTACGTGGCCGGGCCGGACCTGTACAAGATGGATGTGCAGACCGGCAAATACACGGTGGCCCTGCCGCTGCGCAACTGGAACCGCAAAGGCTACAGCGCCCCGGACGTGCTGTACTTCTGGCCGCACCAGAGCCCGCGTCACGAATTTTCCATGCTGTACACCATTGCCAAGTTCAAGGGCGGCAAGCAGGACCCGGCCACCGATGAGTACTTGTATGGCTACCTGAGCGTCGACCTCAAGACCGGCAAGACTCACACCCAGGAGTTCGCCGACCTGACGGAGCTGTACTTCACCGGCCTGCGCTCACCCAAGAACCCCAACCAGATGTATGGCGTGCTCAATCGCCTGGCCAAGTACGATATCAAGCAGCGCAAGCTGATGAAGGCTGCGAACCTTGAGCACACCTACTATTGCGTCACCTTTGACAGCAAGGGCGACAAGCTGTACCTGGGGGGCACGTTCAATGACCTGGCGGTATTCAACCCGGACACGCTGGAAAAGGTCGGCAACATCAAGTTGCCGGGTGGGGACATGTCCACCTCGACGCCTCAGGTATTTGTTCGGTAGAAGCAATGGCCTTGCACAACCCTCAAAGCTGGCGGAACACTTGGGCTTCCCAAGCAAGGGTGCGTGCCATTTTATGAGAGCCACTCCGGGCTGTTGAAGTTGCTCAGCCTGGGGTCATCATCTTCACATTCCAGCGCCTCAACCTGCGCGCGCAACAGCGCCTTTTGCAAACTGCGCTCGCCCTCGGCCCAGGCATGTTCCAGCGCCGGCAGTAGCCGGCGTGGGAGCACGCTGAACATGGGCTGCCAGTAACCACCCTGGCGCACCATGGCCGCAGCATCACGGGCATGCGCCAACCTGCGCAGGTCGTGGATCAAGGCCGGGTCTACCAGGGGCGCGTCGCAGGCCAGTACCACCACCCACCCATGCCTGGCCACCTTCAACCCGGCAATGACCCCGGCCAACGGCCCCGGGAAATCCGCTTCGGCATCGCTCACCAACTGGTCCGCGTAAGCCCGGTAGCGCAGCTGATTGCGGTTGCACGAGATTACCAGGTCATCGCTGAGGGGGCGCAGGGTGCGGTACAGGTGTGCCACCAGTGGTTCGCCGCGCCATTCCAGCAGCCCTTTGTCCCGCCCACCCATGCGCTGGCCGCGGCCGCCGGCAAGGATCAGGACGGAACAGGGGGGCAGGGTATCAGGCATGAAAAAGGGCTCCAGGCAGTCTATGCCAGGAACCCTCCCATTTAAGGCCGTTGTTGTCCAGTCAGCTGTCGTGGGCAACCTCGTTGGCGGGTTGCTTGCCGCGCCCGGCCAGGCGCATCACCACCACGAAGAATACCGGTACGAACACCACGGCAAGGGTGGCACTGAGCATGCCACCGATCACACCGGTGCCGATCGCCTGCTGGCTGGCCGAGCTGGCGCCGCTGGCGATGGCCAGCGGGACCACACCGAGGATGAACGCCAGCGAGGTCATGACGATGGGGCGCAACCGCAAGCGCGCGGCCTGTATCGCCGCCTCGGTGGCATCCAGGCCCTGGTCGACCAGGCTCTTGGCGAACTCGATGATCAGGATGGCGTTTTTCGCCGACAGGCCGATCAGGGTAATCAGGCCCACCTTGAAGAACACGTCGTTGGGCATGCCACGCAGGGAAACGGCCAGCACTGCGCCCAGTATGCCCAGCGGTACTACCAGCAACACCGCAGTGGGGATCGACCAGCTTTCATACAATGCCGCCAGGCACAGGAACACCACCAGCAGCGACAGCGCCATCAATACCGGGGCCTGGCTGCCCGACAGGCGCTCCTGCAGCGACAGGCCGGTCCATTCCAGGCCCATCCCGGTGGGCAGTTGCGCCACCAGCCGCTCCACTTCGGCCATGGCCTCACCCGAGCTGTAACCGGCGGCCGGTTCGCCCGAAATCGACACCGCCGGGTAGCCGTTGTAACGGGTGAGCTGTACGGGGCCACTGACCCACTTGGCTTGCACGAATGCCGCCAGCGGTACCATCTTGCCGCTGCTGTTGCGCACATGAATCTTCAGCAGGTCCTCGACCTGGCTGCGCTGGTCGCCCTCAGCCTGAACCACTACACGCTGCATGCGGCCCTGGTTGGGGAAATCGTTGACGTAGCTGGAGCCCACCGCCACATCCAGTACCGAGCCGATGTCAGCGAACGATACGCCAAGCGCGTTGGCCTGCCGGCGGTCGATCTCAAGCTGCACCTGCGGGCTTTCGGCCAGGGAGGCCTCGCGCACGTTGGTCAGCACCTTGCTCTTGCCGGCGTTGGCCAGCAGCTCGTCGCGGGCCGCCATCAGTTCTGCATGGCCCATGCCGCCACGGTCCTGTAGGCGGAACTGGAAACCGGTGGACTCGCCAAGGCCATCGATCGGCGGCGGCAGCACGGCAAACGCCACGGCATCCTTGAGCTGAGAGAGGGCCATGTTGGCGCGGTCGGCAATCGACTGGGCGCTGTCATCCGCGCCGCGCTCCGACCAGTCCTTGAGCGTGGTGAACGCCAAGGCCGCATTCTGCCCGCTGCCCGAGAAGCTGAAGCCAAGAATGACCGTGGTATTGCCCACGCCCGGCTCCGAGCCGTTGTGCGCCTCTATCTGTGCGGCCACCTGCTCGGTACGCATGCGCGTGGCACCGGGTGGCAGCTGGATGTCTGTGATGGTGTAGCCCTGGTCTTCGGTTGGCAGAAACGCCGTGGGCAGTTGGCTGAACCCGTAGCCCAGCACGCCCAGCAGCAAGGCGTACACCAACAAATACCGGCCACTGCGGCGCAAAGCGCCGGAAACCCAGCCCTGATAGCCGTTGCTCATGCCTTCGAAGCGGCGGTTGAACCAGCCAAAGAAGCCCTTGCGCTGGTGATGCTCGCCCTTGGCAACGGGTTTGAGCAGTGTCGCGCACAGCGCTGGGGTGAGGCTCAGGGCCAGGAAGGCCGAGAACAGGATCGACACCGCCATTGATACCGAGAACTGCTGGTAGATGACCCCGACCGAGCCTTGCATGAACGCCATGGGCAGGAACACCGCCACCAGTACCAGCGTGATGCCGATAATGGCACCGCTGATCTGCCCCATGGCCTTGCGGGTGGCCTCCTTGGGCGGCAGGCCTTCCTCGGCCATGATGCGCTCGACGTTTTCCACCACCACGATGGCGTCGTCCACCAGGATGCCGATGGCCAGGACCATCCCGAACAACGTCAGAACGTTGACCGAAAAGCCCAGGGCCAGCATCACCGCGAACGTGCCCATCAACGCCACCGGCACCACCAGCGTAGGGATCAGCGTGTAACGCAGGTTCTGCAAGAACAGGAACATCACTGCGAACACCAGCAGCATGGCTTCGAACAGGGTGGTGATCACCTGCTGGATGGACACCTTGACGAACGGCGAGGTGTCGTACGGGATGTCGTATTTGACGCCCTCCGGGAAGTAGCGCGCCAGGTCCTGCATCTTCGCCCGCACCAGCGTGGCGGTTTCCATGGCGTTGGCGCCAGGCGACAGCTGCACACTGAAGGCGGTGGCTGGCTTGCCATTGAGGCGGGTGCCGAACTGGTATTCCTGGGCACCCACTTCGACCCGTGCCACATCGCCAATGGTCACGGTGGAGCCGTCTGGGTTGGCGCGCAGAACGATGGCGGCGAACTCCTCGGGGGAGGACAACTGGCCCTTTACCACGACGTTGGCGGTGATCTCCTGCGTGTCGCGGCCAGGCAGGTCACCGATGCTGCCAGGCGCCACCTGGGCGTTCTGCCCGGCAATCGCGTTGGCCACATCGTTGGGGGTGAGGTTCAGGCCGACCAGTTTCGCAGGGTCGATCCAGATGCGCATGGCCCGCTCCGAACCATACAGCTGTGCCTTGCCCACCCCTTTGATGCGGCGGATTTCGTTCATCACGTTGCGAGCGAGGATGTCCGACAGGGCGGTTTCGTCGAGCTTGCCATCCTCGGAGGTAAGGGTACCCAGCAGCAGAAAACCAGTGGACAGCTTCTGCACTTGCAAACCCTGCTGGGTGACCGGCCGTGGCAGGCGCGATTCGACCACTTTCAACCGGTTCTGCACGTCAACCTGAGCCAGGTCCGGGTGGGTGCCGGGCTGGAAGGTCGCGGTAATGGTAGCGCTGCCCAGGCTGCTCTGGGATTCGAAATACAGCAGGTTGTCGGCGCCGTTGAGTTCCTGCTCGATCAGGCTGACCACGCTTTCGTCCATGGTCGCCGCCGAAGCGCCAGGGTAAACGGCATAGATTTCGATCTGTGGCGGCGCCACATTCGGGTACTGCGCCACTGGCAGTTGCGGAATGGCGAGGGCGCCTGCCAGCAGGATGAACAGTGCGACCACCCAGGCGAAAATCGGGCGGTCAATGAAGAATTGCGGCATGGGTCAGGCCCTCACTGGCCGGGGTGCTGTGCGACGGGCTTGGCCTGGGTGGCAGTATCAACCTGCACCTGGTCCCCGGCCTTGATGTGCTGCAGGCCTTCAACCACTACCTGCTCACCGGCAGCCAGGCCCTCGGTGACCACCCAACGGTCGCCCTGGGCGCTGCCCAGCACTACCTGGCGGTCGCTGACGCGAGACTGCGGGTCCACCACCATGACCTTCGGCACGCCGGCGCTGTCGCGTTGGATGGCGCGTTGGGGCACGCTGATGCCCTGGGGTTGCACCGCCTGCGCCAGGCGCACGCGCACATAGCTGCCAGGCAACAGGTCCAGGTTGGGGTTGGGGAATTCGCTGCGCAGGGTGATCTGGTTGGTACTCGGATCGACGCTGATGTCGGAGAACAGCAACTTGCCGGGTAGTGGATAGGCACTGCCGTCGTCCTGGATCAGGGTAACGCTGGCCTGGCCATCGCCGACCTGCTGCACCTGGCCAGCGCGCAGGGCCTTGCGCAGTGCGCTGATTTCGCGGGTCGACTGGGTAACATCGGCGTGGATGGGGTCCAGTTGCTGAATGGTCGCCAGCGGCGTGGCTTCGTTCTGCCCAACCAGCGCGCCTTCGGTTACCTGAGCCCGGCCAATGCGGCCGGCGATTGGCGCCGTGACCGTGGCGTAGCCGAGGTTCAGGCGTGCCCGTTGCAGGGCGGCCTTGGCTTCGGCCACAGCGCCGTCGGCCTGCAGGAAGCTGGCTTTGGCATTGTCGTATTCCTGGCGGCTGACCGCTTTGTCGCTGACCAGTTCGCGGTAGCGCTGCTCCTGCAGCCTGGCTTGGTATAGCGTGGCCTCGGCCTTGGCTAGGGCCGCCTTGGCGCTGTCGAAGTCTGCCTTGAACGGGGCCGGATCGATCAGAAACAGCACATCCCCCTGCTTCACATCGCTGCCTTCACGGTACACGCGCTTGAGCACCACGCCAGCCACCCGGGCGCGAACCTCCGCTGTGCGCGGTGCCAGAATGCGGCCGCTGAGCTCAGTGGTGACGGCCAGTGGCTGCAGTTGCAGGGTTTCTACCCGCACTTGGGGGGCAGGGGGCTGTTGGTCCTGGTTGTCACCTTCGCTACAGCCGCTCAGGCCAAGGCCCAGTAACGCCAGAAGCGCCAGGCGGCGCAGGCAGGGGGATGATGTGTTGGGCATACGGGTCTTCCGCTGATGATCCACACTATGCTACGGCAGTCGCTCTACGAATTGCTGTGAACAGCTGTAGGGCAGGTGTGAAAAAGTGTGAAGAATGATCCTGTAGGCGGGGTGGGTTCTATATTCTGCGTAGGCTTGTGCCGGTTTGGTCGCGGGTAGACCCGGCCTCACAGTCACCCATTGCCTGCGGCCTCTGTGTGAGCGGGTTTACCCGCGAAGAGGCCGGCACAGTTCCACTCCAATCCAGAACCCAAGCGCCTATGCCGAATATTTTCCTGGTCGAAGACGACAGTGCCCTGTCCGAGCTGATCGCCAGCTACCTGCAACGCAATGAATTCCAGGTACAGGTGATTGCCCGCGGCGACCATGTGCTCGACGAGTACCGTCGGCACAAACCTGACCTGGTCATCCTCGACCTGATGCTGCCGGGTATCGACGGGCTGCAGGTTTGCCGCCTGTTGCGTCAGCAGTCCCGTAACCTGCCGATCCTGATGCTTACCGCCCGTGACGACAGCCATGACCAGGTGCTGGGGTTGGAGATGGGCGCGGACGACTATGTCAACAAACCGTGCGAGCCGCGCGTGCTGCTGGCGCGGGTGCGCACCCTGCTGCGCCGCAGCAGCATCAACGAACCCCGCCTGGACCAGGATCTGATCGTTATCGGCGGCCTGCGCATCGACCTGGCCGAGCGTACGGTGACGTGGCGCGGTGAGGCGGTGGAGCTGTCCAGCGGGGAATACAACTTGCTGGTGGTGCTGGCGCGCAATGCGGGAGTGGTGCTGAACCGCGACCGCATTCTGCAGCAGTTGCGTGGCATCGAGTTCAACGGCACCGACCGCTCGGTCGACGTGGCCATCTCCAAGTTGCGGCGCAAGTTCGATGACAATGCCGGGGAAGCCCGCAAGATCAAGACCGTGTGGGGCAAAGGCTACCTGTTCAGCCGCGTCGAGTGGGAGTGCTGACCGCCCATGCTGAAAATTCTGGTGCGCCTGTACCTGGTCATCATCGTGGCGTATGCCGGCGCCTTGCTGTTCATACCCGACACCATCGTCGGGCTGTTCCAGGACCGCTTCATGGCCTACAACCTGGGGCAGACCAAGGGCGTGCAGTCGCTGATCGTGCGCCAGTTCCACCAGGTGCCCAAGGCGCAGTGGCCGGCGGTCGAGCAGGCACTGGCCGAGGATTTCGCGCCGTTGCAGGTGCAACTGCTGCGCTTGAGCGATGCCGGCTTGCGGCCGGCAGAGCGTTCGCGCCTGGAGCAGGGGCTGTACGCCGTGCGGTTGGCAGACTGGGGTTATTACCAAACGGTGCTGGCGCCCCTGGACAAGGACTGGCTGGTGCGTTTGCATTCGCCGCCAGACCCCTTGGACATCAACGTGCTGTCCTGGGGTGTCACGGTACTGATCGGCGCTGCCATGCTGGGTTGCCTGCTGCTTTGGGTGTGGCCGCACTGGCGCGACCTTGAACGCCTCAAGGAAACCGCCCGGCGCCTGGGGCAGGGCGAGATGTCGGAGCGCACGCATATTTCTGCACATTCCAACATCGGTGAGTTGGCCGGGGTGTTCGACACCATGGCCGGCGACCTGGAGCGCCACGTTAATCAGCAACGTGAACTGCTCAACGCCGTTTCACACGAACTGCGCACGCCCCTGACCCGCCTGGATTTCGGCCTGGTGCTGCTGTTCGATGAGGTGCCGGCGGCCAGCCGCAAGCGCCTGCTCGAACTGGTGGGCCATGTGCGGGAACTGGACGAACTGGTACTGGAGCTGCTGTCCTACAGCCGTTTGTACAATACCGACCAGGCGCGCGAACGGGTGGAAGTATCGCTGCTGGAACTGGTGGACAGCGTGCTTGGCAGTTTTGCCGAAGAGCTCGATGGCCGGGGCATCCAGTGGGAAGTGCGCGCCGGCAATGACATGCCGCGTTTCGTGCTCGACCCGCGGCTTACTGCGCGTGCGGTGCAAAACCTGGTGCGCAATGCCATGCGCTACTGCGACAAGCGCCTGCTGCTGCGCTTGAGCCTGGAAGAGGGGGCGTGCCTGTTGACCGTGGAGGACGACGGCATCGGTATTCCGGTGGAGGAACGCGAGCGGATCTTCCAGCCGTTCTACCGCCTGGACCGCAGCCGTGACCGCAGCACTGGCGGGTTTGGCCTGGGGTTGGCGATCAGCCGCCGGGCCATCGAGGGGCAAGGGGGAACGCTGACGGTTGCGCAATCTGCCCTGGGTGGGGCCCGGTTTACCATACGGCTGCCCGCCAGTTGAAAAAACCTGCTGCACCGCTTCTTCTAACCTTGCACTTCTTGTAGCGTTACAGGCTGTCCATCCGGGAGCTGAACATGCAAGGCAAGGCACGCAAGATCGTCCAGGTCGTGCTCTACGAGGCCATCGCCGTAGTGTGTGTAGCGCCCGCGCTGGAACTGGCTTTCGGTGCAGGCATGGCACAATCGGCCGTGCTGTCGGTGTTGATGTCTGGCATCGCCATGAGCTGGAACATGGCCTACAGCTGGGCATTTGAACGTTGGGAGGCGCGTCAGCCAGCGCGCGAGCGCACCTTGCTGCGTCGGCTGTTGCATGCGTTAGGCTTCGAAGGCGGGCTGGTCGTCCTTCTGCTGCCGGTGGTGGCTTACTGGCTGCAGGTAAGCCTCTGGGCGGCGCTGCTGACCAACCTGGCGCTGTTCGTGTTCTTCTTCCTATATGCGTTCTTCTTCCAGTGGGGGTTCGACAAGGTATTCGACGTGCCGCTGTCGGCCCAGCAGGCCAAGTGTTGACGTGCGACCGTGGCGCGGGATAACGTCGTGCCTATGCACACCCTCCCGCACGCCTTCGCCAGCATTATTACCGCCATTATCAGCTTGGCGGGCTAGCGCGAACGTGCACGAAACCCGCCCTGGAGGCGGGTTTTTCCATCTGACTCCTGGGCACCCTGAACAACCGCCAAGGAGTTACCGATGACCAGCCTCTGCGACAGCCCTCGTCTCACCCCCACACCCCAGCAATTGCTGTCGGAGCAGGTCAGGCGCATTCTCGCCGCGCCGGTGTATGACCTGGCCATCGAAACACCGTTGCAGGCCGCGCCGGCCTTGTCTGCCAGGCTCGGTAACCCGGTGCTGCTCAAGCGCGAAGACCTGCAACCGACCTTCTCATTCAAGATCCGCGGCGCCTACACGCGCCTGGCGCGGCTAAGTGCAGCGCAGCGCGCGCGCGGTGTGATCACGGCCTCGGCCGGCAACCATGCCCAAGGTGTGGCACTGGCCGCCTCACACCTTGGCATGACGGCGACCATCGTCATGCCGACCACCACGCCGTCGCTGAAGGTGGAGGGGGTACGCTCACGGGGTGGGCACGTGGTGTTGCACGGTGAGAGTTTCCCCCACGCACTGGCCCATGCGCTGACCCTGGCGGACCGCGGCGGCGCCACCTTCGTGCCGCCGTTCGACGACCCCGATGTGATCGCAGGGCAGGGCACCGTGGGCATGGAGATACTGCGCCAGTGCCAAGGCCCGTTGCACGCCATTTTCGTGCCGGTGGGCGGCGGTGGCCTTATCGCTGGCATCGCAGCCTATGTGAAATACCTGCGGCCGGATGTGAAGGTGATTGGTGTAGAACCGCAGGACTCGAACTGCCTGCAGGCGGCGCTGCAAGCCGGGGAGCGGGTGGTACTGCCACAGGTGGGGGCGTTTGCCGATGGCGTTGCCGTTGCCCAGGTCGGCGCCCACTGCTTCGAGCTGTGCCGGCATTTTGTCGATGAAGTACTGACGGTCGGCAACGATGCGCTGTGCGCTGCCATCAAGGATATCTACGACGATACCCGCTCCATCACAGAACCCTCCGGGGCACTGGCCGTGGCAGGTATCAAGCAGTATGTGGCCCGTGAAGGTATCCAGGGGCAGACGTTGGTGGCCGTTGACTCCGGGGCCAACGTCAATTTCGACCGCTTGCGCCACGTGGCCGAGCGTGCCGAGCTGGGTGAGCAGCGTGAAGCGATCATCGCCGTCACCATACCGGAGCAACCTGGCAGTTTCCGTAGCTTCTGCCAGGCACTGGGCAAGCGCCAGATCACCGAGTTCAACTACCGCTGCAACCCGGGCAAACCGGCGCGGTTGTTCGTGGGGGTGCAGACCCACCCGCAGCACGACCCCCGCGAGCAGCTGCTAGGCGGCCTGCGCGGGCAGGGTTATGACGTGCTTGACCTGACTGACAACGAACTGGCCAAGCTGCATGTTCGCCACACCGTGGGCGGCCATGCCGCGCCAGGCGCCCAAGAGCGTGTGCTGCGCTTCGAGTTCCCGGAGCGCCCCGGGGCGCTGCTGGCGTTTCTGGAACGGTTGGGCAAGCGTTGGAACATCAGCCTGTTCCATTACCGTAACCACGGTGCCGCCCACGCTCGTGTGTTTGCGGCACTCGAAATCCCGGAAGAGGAGCGCGGTGGCTGGCGTTCGGCGCTGGCGGAAATGGGCTACCAGTACTGGGACGAAACCGACAACCCGGCCTACAGGCTGTTTCTAGGCTGATGTAAGGGCGAAGCCAGCGCCGGGGTGGCGGCCTCAGCGCTCGCGCATGAAAAAACCGGCGACAAACTTGCGGAAGGTTTCGGGGCTCTTGAAGTCGGCATAGCGCTTGAAGTTGTCGGCGTCCGGCTCGGGGCCCATGGGCTTCTCCAGCAATGAAACCGAGAGCACACGGTCCTGGTCCGAGGTCATCACTAGTTCATCCATGACCTGGCCGCCGATAACCGGCCGGCGCATCTGCACCTTCACGCCCTTGCCGGCCATCCAGTCCACCAATGCCACCAAGGCCTTGAGCGGTTCACGCTCCTCGTCGCGGTATACGGGGAACAGATGCCTGCGTGACAGCACAGGCACGCTTGCCACGTGGATCAGCTCGTAGAACTGGCTGCCGGGCGTGGCTGGCGAATACAGCACCAGGGCCAACAGTGGGCCGCTGGTGCGTTGCCCGCCCCAGTACAGGTGGTGACCTTGGAAATCGACGCCTTCGACGCTGCGGTTGCTGAACAGCTTGCGGCCCTTGATCTGATCGATGCAGTCGAGCAGCAGGCCGTGCCGCCGGTGGTTGCCGAACACCGTGGCCTCTCGCAGCCGCGCCTTGAGCATCATCATGTGCTTCATGTCCAGGCGGGTTTCCAGGTAGTTGCTGGCCGGTACCCGTTCAAGCAAGGGATAGCGGCTTGCCACATTGCGCAACTGGGCGAATTGCCCAGTGAGGTCCTGTTTGAGGTGGGTGGCATACAGGTTCAGGCCGCTGGTTTCGATCCAGGTCAGCAACAGGGACAGCAGCCGCTGTTGCTCACGGCGGTCCGCGCTCTCGCCGCCGCTGCCTGAGGATGCTGGGCGAAAGTCGCCGATCAGGCGCAGTGGGGTATCCGGTGCCAGCCAGGCCGCCGGCTGCACAGGGGCGCTGTCGCGCTCGGCCGCCTCTTGTTCGTTCTTGGTGAACGGGCACCCCGGGGCGTGCTCGGCAGTGCCGGGGTTGTTCTTGAGAAACAGCGTGCCGGTGTGGCCGTTGAGTGTGACGTTAAGCACCGGCAGCGCATCGCTGCGGCAGTCGCACGCCAGCCAGTGGTTGGCGTTACGCACGTGCATCAACAACTGGTTGGCTTGCAGCAGCCGAGGCCCGGTAAGGCTGCCGCTGGCAAACCCCTCCAGCAGCGCTTCTTCAGCAGGCGTCAGGCTACGCACCTGGGTGGCGGTCTTGTCGATGATGCGCATGCAGCAGCTCCTTGCTCAGAACCTCAAGCTTCAAGCAAAGCGCTGCTGCTTTCAACCGTCAGAAGATGTAATCGGTGGTCAGGAAGCTGGACTGCCGGTTGCGGATGATTTCGCTGATCAGCGCCTTGTTCGCGTCCTGGAAACGGGTGGCGACCAGGGTTCGAATCGAGAACACACGCAGTGCGTCGTGTACCGAAAGCGTACCTTCGGCGCTGTTCTTGCGCCCGTTGAACGGGTAGGTATCCGGGCCGCGCTGGCACTGTGCATTAATATTGATACGCCCAACCTGGTTGGCGAATGTATCGACCAGGCTGCCGATGGTGGCCGGGTCATTGCCAAACAGGCTCAGTTGCTGGCCGTAGTCGGAGTCCAGTACATAGTCGATGACGGTTTGCAGGTCCCGGTAGGGCACCACCGGCACCACAGGGCCGAACTGCTCCTCGTGGTACACCCGCATGCCCGCGCTCACCGGGTAGAGCAGCGCCGGGTAGAAGAACGACCCACGGCTGCGCCCGCCGTGCTCGTTCAGCACCTGGGCGCCGTGCGCGGTTGCATCGGCTACCAGTTCGTTGAGATACGCCACCTTGCCCGGCTCAGGCAACGGCGTCAGCGCCACGCCCGGTTCCCACGGCATGCCGGCCTTGAGGTCGGCCAGCTTGCGCTTGAATTTATCCAGAAACGCCTCGGCCACGTCCTCATGCACGAACAGTATTTTCAGCGCGGTGCAGCGCTGACCATTGAATGACAGGGCACCGGTAACGGCTTCTTCCACCGCATTGTCGAGGTCGACCTGAGGCAGCACGATGCCGGGGTTCTTGGCGTCCAGCCCCAATGCCGCGCGCAGGCGATGGGGCCGTGGGTGCAGCTTCTTCAGGTCGCTGGCCGCCTTGTGGGTGCCGATGAACGCGAACACGTCGATCTTGCCGCTGGCCATCAGCGCACTCACCGTTTCCCGGCCACGGCCGTAGATCACGTTGATCACCCCTGGCGGGAAGCTGTCGCGGAACGCCTCCAGGAGCGGGCGGATCAGCAGCACACCAAACTTGGCTGGCTTGAACACTACCGTGTTGCCCATGATCAGCGCCGGGATGAGCGTTGTGAAAGTTTCGTTCAAGGGGTAGTTGTAAGGCCCCATGCACAACGCTACGCCCAGCGGCGCCCGGCGAATCTGGCCCAGCGTGCCCTGTTCCAGTTCGAAGCGGCTGGAGCGGCGGTCGAGGTCCTTGAGGGCATTGATGGTGTCGACGATGTAGTCGCAGGTGCGGTCGAACTCCTTCTCGGAGTCCTTGAGGTTCTTGCCGATTTCCCACATCAGCAACTTGACCACGGCCTGGCGCTGTTCGCGCATGCGCGCAAGGAACGCTTCGACATGCTGGATACGCTCGGCCACGCGCATGTTCGGCCACTTGCCGCGACCCTTGTCGTAGGCATGGACGGCGGCGTCCAGGGCGGTAAGTGCGGTATCGGCATCCAGCAGGGGGGCGCTGCCCAGCATCACCTGGCGCTCTTGGCTGCCTTCCTTGAGCCACACCGGGCTGTAGACGGTGTTCAAGGGGCCGTCCCAGCGCCTCAGCTCACCGCCGACCAGGTAGTCCCGTTGTTCCAGTGGGGCACCCAGCCGCCAAGCGTCCGGTATGTCCTCCAGGCGGGGGAAGAGTGAATCGAGCAGACGTTCCATGGTTGCTGCACCTCATGTTCGTGACGGCGTTGCGTACGCCAGGTGAAACGATTCAGTTCGAGCATGCGCTGGCTGGCGAAAAAAAACCAGTGTGGCCCAACTTGGAGCATTGTGCCTGCGGGGCGAGCGCCCCGCAGCGCCGGGGTGTTACAGCGGCAAGTTGAACAGATCGATTGCGGGGCGGCCCAGCCACTGCTCGCGCAGCGCAGGGTGGGTGTCGATCAGGGTAAGTCTGCGCCAGAATTCGGCGTGCGATTGCTGCGGGTGTGAAAGAAACGGCTCGGTGTCGAGCAATGCCCGCAGGTCGCGGCGGTATTGCAGCGGCAGGCGTTGCCACACCGCCGACTCGGCGGCGCCGGTGCCGTCGAAGAAGTCCAGATAATCGCTTTCGCAGACCATCAGGTCGACATGGTGAGACGCATTGTAAGCCTCGATCTGCGCCACCACGGGCGCGCTCAACCCCTCGCTTTCCAGGCGCAGAGTATCGGCAATATGAGTCGGCAGTTCGAAGCCTTCAGGTAATTGCGCCAACTGGTTGTCCGAGAGGTCCAGTACGAAGGGTTCGATCATCTGTTCCAGGCCGCGTGGCAGGTCAGTCAGCGCGCACCCTGAAAGGAACAGTGTCTTCAGCTCAGGGTGCAGGCGCAGGTCGGGTGCGCGCAGCAGTGGGTTGTCGGTGAGGTCGAGCACGGTCAAGCCGGTGTAGCGCTGGAAGGTCTGCTGGCATAGGTCGTCCCAGGTTACCCGATTGCTGTCCAGGTCCAGCCAGCGCAACGCTTCAGGGTGCGTTACCAGGGGGAGATGGTCGAACCGGCAGTCTGTGAGCAGCAGCCGCGTGAGGTTGGGGAAGTGCTGGCAGAACACAGTGGGCAGGTGCTTGAGGGAGCGGTTGCCGCTTAACGACAGGTGCTCGATATGCGTGAAGCCTTCGCCCAGCGGCATGCTTGCCAGGTCATCGTGCTGGAGGTCCAGCTTTGACAGATCGAGGCTGAAGAGCCTGCCTCCGCCTTCGAGCGGCAGGCGTGTCATGCGTCGCCAGGCGTTGATGAGCGGCTGGACCGCCAAGTGCCGTTGATGGGGGCGGAGGGGGTTGGGGCGTGCCCATTCGGCCAGCTCGGCACGCAGGGCCACCAGCCGCTCTTGCAGCGCGCGCAAGCGTTCACTGGTAGAGCGCATATCGTCGAGGTCGTCATCTTCCTGGTCTTCGCTCAACCAATCGGCGATCTCGGCATCGGTGGCCTCGGGATAGATTCGCCGGAAGGCCGCCGCCAGTGAGTGGGTTTGGCGGGGGGCCGGCGGCAGCGGGTCGAGGGGGCGCCCACCGCGCAACCACCCCTGAGGCACGGCGGGTTGCCGGGGCACCCTGCCCAGCCGTCGCAGCAGGTCTGCGCGGTGCTCGCTGGCCCAGGCCAGTACCGTCTGGCGCAATGCATGGGGGTTGCCTAGCTTGATGCCCAAGCGGGCGTGCAGCGAGCGCGGCAGGGCCTGTTCGATCGCTCGGCAGAGGTCAAGGCCCTGCGGCATGGGGGCCGGGCGCTCGCCCAGGTAGGCCTCATAGCCTTCGGTGGATTTGATTACCCGAGCCAGGGTGGTGGCGTGGCCGCTGCCGACGGCGTCCAGCACAGGGCCCTGCGGCCCCCCGGCGCGCAGCTCCAGGCGCAGGTCAGCCGGCCACGCGGGCAGGGCATCCAGTGCGCTGAACAACAGCCGTTCGCTGTCCGCGCTGGCACGCGCGGGCAGCAGCACGCCCTCCAGGCCCCGCACCAGCGGGAGCTCACTGTGCACGTCTGCGACCTGCTGCCGGATAGCCGCCGGGAGCGTCTGAGCCTGCTCCCAGGCCGCCCGCTCAGCCGGCCCCAAGGGTTTCAGCAGACGCCTGGCCAGGGCCGGAGAAAGCCTGGGGTAAGCTGCCAGCAACGGTTCGCAGGCTAGGTCATTTGCCGACAAGCCGTTGTAGCGTTGGTCAAACAGCCCAGGTTGGGCATCAGCGCCCAAGGCCTGTAACTCGTCTTCGATCTGCATGCGCTGCAGCACATCCAGCAGTAGCGCGGGCGCCGGCTGGCCCAGAAGGTGTACTCGGCGCAGGTGCTCGGCATCGACACCGCACAGGTTGCAGGCTTGTTCAATCTGTTCGGCAGTCAACCCTGTGAGCGGCTCACCGAGCCTGCGCACCAGCGTGGTCAAGGACCAGTCGCCAGGTTGTTCGTGCTGACCCCGCCAGGCGCCTTGACGATTGTGTTCAAGCGGGGGCTGCCAGGCCTCAGGCGTTTCGGGGTGGATGATGCGCCATTGCTGTGTCTGCGGGTCCAGCTGATGTTCGTAGAGGTGCCCGTCCATACGGAAGAAGTAGCGCCCCTCATGCAGGTACTGGCCCTGAGGGTTGGCCTGCAAGCCAGCGGGCAGCTCGACAGGGCTGCGATAGGGTGCCAGGTCCTGGTTCCACAGTTTGTAAGTGCCGTCGGCAGTGCGTATTTCCTGGAGGTTGGCCATCAGTGGCCCGTTGAACAGCTTTGGCAAGGCGTGACCTGCTGCCCCCAACCCGCCCAGCAATGCCAGGTTCACGCCCAGGTTCTCCAGGTGCTGGAGCGCCTGGTGACGGTCCCCAGCTTCCCAGGCTTCATACCCCTCGAACGCCTCGCCCAGCAGTTGGCAAGCCGTTACGGCCATCATGGCGGTGCCCACCACCGGTATGAAAAAGCCAGCAACGTTGAGCAGGTCCAGGCCAATGGCTTCCCACTCCTGCAAGCGCCGCGCCCGAGCGCTGGCATCGGCATCTGCGGTGGGCACGGCCAGCAGCCTGGCTTCATGCTTCATACGCGCCAGCTGTTGGTCACAGCCGAAGCCGAATGGATCCGTTTCGATGCGCTGACGAGTCGGCCGCAGGTCGGCATCGGCAGCACGCTGCCACGTCGCGTTCGGGGTGCTTACGCCAGTGGCGTCGAGGTTCTGTTGCAGCACGTCAAGAAAATGCCCGCAGGCATCGCGCACCACATAGGCGGTGAAAGCGCTGCGCGCATCAGGCTCCAGTAGCAGCGTTGCCAGTGCTTCGTGCACGGCTTGCAGGTCGTTGCACTGGCGTAGGGCAGGGGTGTGGTTGGGCAGGAACAGGCCCAACCCGTCACGCCCCAAGTCGATCAACATCACCTCGTGCAGCGTGACCCCGAACAGCGCCAGCTGCCAGCATTGTACCGGCCCACCCGCCAGCAGCCGGGTCACGGTGTCGACGCTGTCGCCGCTCAGCAGATGTCGCATATGGGCCAGGCCGGCCGCCAGGCGCAGGCGTGCTCTGAACACTTCGGCCATCAATGCCCTGACCTGGGGCTGGCCGAAGGAGTGCTGCAGGTGCGCCTGATAGGCGCCGCCCAGGTCCTGTTCACGGCAATGGGCGGCGAAGGTTTCCGGTGCAAGGGGCAGGGGCTGTACCTGGTAGCGCTCGGAGTCCAGCATGAAGTGGGCGGCAGGCGTCTGCATGCCGATGATCGCCGACCCCCGCACGCGAATGGGTGTGACCTGGATGTCGGCGCTCAGGGCCAGGGCGCTTGGCGGTGTGAAGGTTTCGTCATCGGCAAAGTTCTGCAGTGCTGCCTGCAGCAGGCTGTCGCGCCGGTGGCTGAACAGGTAACGCAGGCCCACCCAGTGCCAGCGGCGTTCCACCCGTAGCAGCTCACAGTGCTCAAGCGGTGCTTGTAGCCCTTGGCGGGCAAGGTAGGCCTGCAGTGCAGGCTGTGCGAATTCCACCACCTGCTTGACGCCCCGAAGTGACCGGGCCAATGCTGCCTGGGCCATCAGCAACCGCCGATGGCTGGCGTTCACCACCTCCCGCAGGTCCGGGCTGGCATTGTTGAACCAGTCGCTGTGTTGCCAGGGGGCCAGTTGGCTTTTGTGCAAGGCAGCCCACTGGTCGGGGGTAGTGTGCTGGGCCCAGGCCGGTAACTGCCGTTCGCCTTGCAGGTGAGATAAAGACATGGGTTAGCTCCTTCATGAGAAGGAGGCATCAAACGGTATTTATCGGCCACCAAGTGGTAATCGGGTATTGCCGGGCCTATAGCCAATAGCCGATATAACACGGTCGTTGGGCAGGAAATTTGGCGCCATTAAACTTCTTGGGCTGCGGCAACAACTTTGCTTGCCAAAGTGTTTATCCGCATCTTAAATTGTTTCTACAGGTGATGATAAATAGCCATTACCGCTTTATTAATCAATGGTTTAGATGCTTAAAGCGGATTGTTCTCTTTTTCCGATAGGCCGCAGGGCACCCCACAGGACCTCGAAGAAGAAATGAAAAAGACGTTGACGGCTGTAGCGCGTCGCCATTTATCACCCTCTCTGCGCTACGACTTGCGGCTGTGGGCCAGTAAAGCTGGCGAGGTAGTGGCGCGCGCCTGTTTCTGGCGCTGGGAGATGAGCCGGTTCCGCCTGCAGCCTACCAGCCCGTACGAAATTCTCTACATTGGGCGCAAGCAGCAACGTGAGATGGCCAAATTGTTGATAGGCGGCAAAGGCCACGTGGCGCGAGCCGTGGATGGCACCCCCCAGCGCGATGCCGGGCAGGTGGTAGTGGTCAGCGAAATGCCGACAGCGGGTGCCTTGTCAGTGCCGCATTACCTCAGCGCAGTGGTGCCACTCGGGCGGGCGCTGGAAGATATTACTGCGCGCTACGACAGCGAGCTGCGGCGCAGCATTCGCAAACATCGCCCGTTGTATGCAATGCGCCAGGCTGCAACGGATGAGGAAATCGCCATGGCGGACCGCGAACTGTTGCGGCCGTACGCCACGGCGCGGCAGGGCATTCATGCGGCGCAGTTTCCCACCGAAGAGGTGTTTCGGATCGCCAAGACGGTCGGCAGGCTCGACCTGATCACCTTGGGTGACGAGGTCATTGGCTGCCACCTGGGGTGCGAAGTGGTGCGCGACGGCAAACGGTATTGGAGTACGCTGCGGTTCGGCTATTGCGAAGCGGTTTTCTCCGACGCCAAGCGGTTGCGCGAAGTGAACTCGATCACCACCTTCATGGCCCTTGAATGGGCGTTGGCCCAGGGCTTTGATTATTACGACATCGGCCTTTGCCTGGCGCGACCAGACGATGGGTTGTTGAAGTGGAAGCGCCGTCGTGGCGGTGATATCGATTCATTGGGCAACCACGCCTACCTGTTTGTACGCCTGCCCAAAAAAGGTACCGCAGACTTCCTGTGGGAAACGCCCCTGTTCGCGGTGGAGGGGAACAAGTTGACCCTGCACCTGGGCCTGCCCACTGGCGCCAGCGCCGAGCAGGTTGCCAGCCGCTACCACGAGATGGTGTTCGGCGGCCTGCACAAGATTTACCTGTACGGCCGCGAAGAAGCCGTACAGGGCCTGGAGCAGGCCCTGCAGAACCGTTATGCCAATCTGCAAAGCAGCCCTGTGATGCAAAGGGTGCTGTGTAATTGAACTCACGCCACCAGGCAGCACAATGAATCTGGGTGCTGCGGCGGTTCCTGAACTGTTCCGCTTCGGAGATGCTTCATGGCAGGCGACCTATCGCAGCACGATGCAGTGCCGGTAACCCGGTATGCTGGTTGGACTCTTGCTGCCTACCGGTACATGGCGCGCAAACGGTTGAGCCAAGCCCAGCCCCTGGATATCAAGGCGGTTGCCGCGAAACACTGGGACATCGCACCGGCTGAAACAACAGTGTCGCCACCGGCGCTGTTTTTGCCCGGCCAGCTTGAACGGGTGACCGGCTGGGAAGGCAAGCGTTTCTATCCCTATGTGCACCCGGCCAGGACCATGCAGGGCGGCATCGAAACAGAGCAGGGGCCAACCCGTGGCTATTTGTTGAAAGATGTCTGGCTGGTGGACGGGGCGTTATATAAAGGCCGGGCCAGCCACTGGCTGTCACTCAAGCCCTCGACGTTTCCCACTATCAGGGTAGAGCATGAACTGGACCGGGCAGCCATCTACTGCACGCAAAATGGCAACACCTGGTTCGGCACCTGGTTGATGGAGGATTGCCCCACCTATGCCCTGGCCTGCGATGAAGGCGTACCGGTCACCACCGCGCCGTCCACCCGTTACCCCCTGTTCACCCAGACGTTGGCGTACGAACACTGGCTGGGCATGCAACCTGCCCGCTTGCGCAGCGCGTTTTTCCGCGAACTGGTTCTTTTCGACGACCAGAGCAACAACCACAACCGCCACGCCCGGTACCGCGCCATGGGCGACAAACTGCTCGCCCACGTGCCGCACACGCCACACCCTGGGGTTTTTCTGCTCAGGGGTGGTGATGGCGAACGGCGGATGTTGCGCAACGAACTGGAAATCGCCGAGCACCTGCGCGCCACTCGCGGTTTCCGTATCGTCAACCCGCTGCAATGCGACGTGCCAGGTATCGTCGCCGCGTGCGCAGGTGCGCAAGTTGTCATCGGCGTTGAAGGCAGCCAGTTGGTTCACGGCGTGAATGTATTGCAGGCCGGCGGTTGCGTGCTGGCCTTGCAGCCGCCGAACCGTTTTGTCAGCTACTACAAGTACCTGACCGACCGTGATCATCAGTATTTCAGTTTTGTAGTGGGTACACCTGATGGAGACGGGTTCACCATTGACATCGATGAAGTCGAGCGCACGCTCGACCTGTATCAGGCGCGCAGGGTGTAGTATCGCGGCACGCGAGGGTAGAGCCTGCCTTGGCATCAGTTGCTAAAGGTTTGTAATAGTTTTGCGCTAACTGAAAAACCTGCTGTGCTTGTAGGATTATTTTCCCTAATTGTTATCCAGGTCATCAATGAGCACCTTCGTGGCGCCCCACACTCTCCGGCCTTCCTGGCCCTGCTTTACCTTTTCTGTTGCCCTTTCCCACGTGAGTATCCGCTAATGGAATGGCTTGCCGATCCCACGGCCTGGCTAGGCCTGCTGACGCTTATCGTGCTTGAACTGGTACTGGGTATCGATAACCTGGTGTTCATTGCCATCCTGGCAGACAAGCTGCCCCCTCATCAGCGCGACCGCGCGCGGGTCATTGGCCTGAGCCTGGCCCTGATCATGCGCCTGGGCCTGCTGGCCAGTATTTCCTGGATGGTCACCCTCACGGCGCCGTTGTTCGAAGTGTTCGACAAGAGCTTCTCGGGCCGTGACCTGATCATGCTGTTCGGTGGTGTGTTTCTGTTGTTCAAGGCCACCATGGAACTGCACGAGCGGCTGGAGGGCCATGTGACCCAGGCCAGCGGGGCTGCCCGGCATTCGGCTTTCTGGCCGATCGTCGCGCAGATCGTGGTGCTCGATGCGGTGTTCTCGCTCGATGCTGTGATCACGGCGGTGGGTATGGTGGAACACCTGTCGGTGATGATGATCGCGGTGATCTTCTCGATCGGCATCATGATCGTCGCCAGCAAGCCGCTGACACGCTTCGTCAACGCGCACCCCACGGTGATCATGCTGTGCCTGGGCTTCCTGATGATGATCGGTTTCAGCCTGACCGCCGAGGGCCTGGGGTTCCACATTCCCAAAGGCTACCTGTACGCGGCCATTGGCTTCTCGATCCTGATCGAACTGTTCAACCAGTTGGCCCGGGCCCGCCGCAAGCGCAGCCTGCAACAGCACCGGCCGCTGCGTGAGCGTACCGCGCACGCCGTGCTGCGCCTGTTGGGCGGGCGCCGCGTGGAAGCGGACGAAGTGGGTGAGGAAATCGCCGACCTGATCGAGGGCGGCGAGGAGCAGGTGCTGTTCGACCGCCGCGAGCGGGTGATGATCAGCGGGGTACTGAACCTGGCTGAACGCCCCATTCGCACGGTGATGACGGCACGTGCCGAAGTCGACCTCCTCGACCTGGCCCAGCCGGCTGACGCCATTACCCGCGCGTTGGTCCATTCGCCTTACTCGCGCTTGCCGCTGATCCGCGATGGCCGCGTGGACGAACCGCTGGGCTTTGTGCACAAGAAGGAGCTGCTCAAAGAGTTGCTGTCTGGTAGCCAGCCGGATCTGGAAGGGCTGGTGCGGGCGCCGTTGAACCTGCTGGAGAGCTTCAGCATCCTCAACGCGCTGGAGCAGATGCGTGGCAAGTCCACTCACATCGCGTTCGTGGTCAACGAGTTCGGTGACTTCACCGGCCTGCTGACCATGACCGATATCCTCGAATCCATCGCTGGCGAGTTGCCGGACGCCAGCGAAGTCGAAGGCCCGGGCTTTGTCCAGGACGGTCAGGGTTTTGTGATCAGCGGTGCAATGAACCTCAGCCAGGTCCACGCCCGCACCGGCTTCAGCGCCCGGGCCACCGAGGACTACCAGACCCTGGCGGGGCTGGTCATGAGCTTGCTGGACCGCCTGCCCATGGTCGGCGACCGCCTGGCATGGAACGGCTGGACGCTGGTGGTCGAAGCCGTGGAAGAGCGGCGGGTACGTCAGGTACGGCTCATACCGAGCGACGACGCTGACGCATCAGGTGCTTGAAGCCTTCAAGCACCAGCACCAGCACCGCCGCCCAGACGGGCAGGTAGGTGAGCCACTGGTCCGGGCCGATGGTTTCACCCAGCAGCAAGGCTACGCCCACCAGCAACACGGGCTCGACGTAGCTGAGCAGGCCGAACAGGCTGAACGGCAGTAGCCGGCTGGCCAGTACGTAGGCGATCAGGGCCGAGGCGCTGATCGCCCCAAGTACCGGAATGAGCAGGTACAGGCCCGGGTGAGCCTGCATGTCGGCACTGGACAGCGGCCCCTGGGCAACGAAGTACAGCGCCCAGGGCAGCAGCAGGCACATGTCGCACCACAGCCCACCCAGGTGGTCTGTGCGGCAGCGGCGGCGCAGCACGAAGTAGATGGGGTAGCCGATGACCACAACCAGGGTTTCCCAGGCGAAACTGCCGTGCTGGTAAAACTCGTGTACCACGCCGAGCGCGGCGCAGCCCACCGCTATTTTCTGCAGCCGCGACAGTTGTTCGCCATACACCATGCGCCCTGTCAGCACCATGGCCAGCGGCAGCATGAAGTAACCCATCGACACCTCCAGGCTGCGCCCGTGCAGCGGTGCCCAGAGAAACAACCATAGCTGCACGCCCATCAGCCAGGACGTGCCCAACATGCCCAGCAACAACACTGGTGTGCGCCGCACGCGGCCGAGCAACTCGCCCACCCTGGCCCAGTCGCGGGAAATCAGCATGAACAGGGTAAGGCATGGCAGCGTCAACAGGGTGCGCCAGCCGAAGATCTCCTCACCATCCAACGGCTTGAGCAGGGACGTATAGAAATACATCACGGCAAACAAGCAGGATGCCATGACCGATGAAACAATTCCTTTTGACACGAGTGCCTCGAATACAGGATGGGAGCGGTGGAATCAGCCGCGCATGATCTCAGGGGCCGCGCCTTGCGGCAACCGGGTGGGGCCAGGTTGTGCGGCCAGGGCTTCCAGAAATTGGTCGGCGGGCATGGGCCTGGCGAACAGGTAGCCTTGCTGAAAGTGCGCGCCATGGCGCGCCAGATAGTCCCGCTGCGCGGGGGTTTCCACGCCTTCGGCCACGATACCCAGCCCCAGCTTGGCCGAGAGCTCGATGATGCTGTCCAGAATGTGCACCGACAGTGCGTCACCGCCGATCAACGCCACGAAGCTGCGGTCGATCTTCAGGTAGTCGACCTTGAATTGGCGCAGGTAGTTGAGGCTGGACTGGCCGGTGCCGAAGTCATCCAGGGCAATCATCACGCCCATGTCGTGCAGCTTCTCGAACAGTTCCAGGGTGGCGGGGGTAGGCTCGATCAGCTTGCGCTCGGTCAGTTCCAGCGTCAGGGTCACTCGACCAGGCGGAAAATGTTGCAGGAATGTGCGGCAGTCCTCCACTAGGCCAAGGTCGCGGCAGTGATCGGCGGTGATGTTCACGCCGATATGGAAGCCGTCCTCCATGAGCCCGGCATAAGGGGCCAGGCCTTGCGCCGTGTGCATCATCAGCGCCCGCGTCATGGCCACGATCTGGCCACTGTGTTCAGCGTAAGGAATGAACAGATCAGGGCTCACCAGCCCCTCCTGCGGGTGGTTCCAGCGCATGAGTACTTCAACCCCGGCCCATCGGTAGTCCCCTTGGCGTACCACTGGCTGGAAGTAGGGCACGAACTCATCGGCCTCCAGCGCCCTGCGCAGTTCGGCCCGTGGTGAGTTGGCCCGGCGGATCTGCCAGTGGCAGGCAAGGCCGGCACCTACGCCAAACACCAACAGCAGCCCGAGCAGGGCCAGGTAGTGGCTGCGCAACAGACGGCCCTGTTGATCGGCGGGGTAACCCCCTGCCACGCTGAACGGGTAGCGAGCCGAGCCCAGCACCACGTAGGCCTTGGCCGCAGGTGCAGGGGCGCCCCGGTGGACTGCGCCGTCCTGGCCCATCCACGCATCGCCCACGCGCAGGATCAGGGCCTGGTCCGGGCCAATCAGGCGCAATACCGTGAGCAGGTGCTCACCATCGACGGTGCTGATGACGCCTTGGTCACCATCGCTTGCGCGGTACAGCAGCAACGGATGGTTGGGCGTTACCGAATTGCCGGTCATCAGCCACAATTGGCCGTCGGCGTAATCGTCAGGGTTGACGCGTTCGTCGTAGTCCCCGAGCAATGATGTGCAATACAGCCGGTTGTAGCGGAACAGGTTGGTGGAGCGCACGTAAGCGTTGCGGGTTACTTCGGCGCGCAAGCGCAACTGCGCTTGTGAACATGGGGTGCTGGCCAGGGGCAGAAGTGTATGGGCAGCGCTCGACAGGCTGTCGAGGATACGCTCGATGTGCACCATGGCCTGTTGAGTGGTGGCTTGGCTGCTGGCCTGCATCTCGCGCTCGACCTGCCAGCTCATCACCGCGAACCCGCACAAGGCCGGCAACGCCCCTACGAACCAAGGTAACAACGAACGCCAGCCGAAGCCTGGCCGGGTTTTTCGGGTGAGGGGCATGCTCTGGCCTATCCGCGCGGCAGTCTCAAGAGCATAGCCTTGGTCTGCCTGGCTGAGGAACCAGATGGCGACAAAAGATTTTACGCTGTGTAGAATCGATTTACGAAAAGAACAATAAATCCTTCCACACCGGAAGGATCAAGCCCCCCGGAATGCGTCGCTATGTCAGACCATGGGTTCAGATTGATCATCGGTGATTTCCTCGCCCGCAGCGTGCGGGGCATCCCGTGCTCACCGCCTTTTTCATTCCACATCACTGGCAATTAATACTTTTCGCTGCAGATGAGGACACGAACATGGCTGATATCTTCGAAAACCCGATGGGCCTGATGGGCTTTGAGTTCATCGAGCTGGCATCCCCGACCCCCGGCCTGCTTGAGCCGGTTTTCCAGATGCTGGGCTTTACCAAGGTCGCGACCCACCGCTCCAAGGATGTGCACCTGTACCGCCAGGGCGACATCAATCTCATTTTGAATAATGAGCCCAAGAGTGTTGCATCGTATTTTGCCGCCGAGCACGGCCCATCGGTGTGTGGCATGGCGTTCCGGGTTCGCAATGCGCACCAGGCCTATGCCCGCGCGCTGGAACTGGGTGCGCAGCCGGTCGAAATCGAAACCGGCCCTATGGAGCTGCGCCTGCCTGCCATCAAAGGCATTGGCGGGGCGCCGTTGTACCTGATCGATCGTTTCGAAGAAGGCAGCTCGATCTATGACATCGATTTCAACTTCATCGAAGGAGTCGACCGCCACCCTGCGGGGGCGGGCCTGAAGATCATCGACCACCTGACCCACAACGTTTACCGCGGGCGTATGGCCTATTGGGCAGGCTTCTACGAGAAGCTGTTCAACTTCCGCGAAATTCGCTACTTCGACATCAAGGGCGAATACACCGGCCTCACATCCCGCGCGATGACGGCGCCTGATGGCATGATCCGCATTCCGCTCAACGAGGAATCGTCCAAGGGCGCCGGGCAGATTGAAGAGTTCCTGATGCAATTCAACGGTGAAGGCATCCAGCACGTCGCATTTCTCACCGACGACCTACTCAAGACATGGGATGCCTTGAAAGGCTTCGGCATGCGCTTCATGACAGCCCCTCCGCAGACTTACTACGAAATGCTGCAAGAGCGCCTGCCTGGGCATGGTGAACCGGTGGATCAGTTGCAGGCGCGCGGTATTCTGCTCGATGGGGCCGCAGAGTCTGGCGACAAGCGCCTGCTGCTGCAGATTTTCTCCGAAACGCTGCTGGGCCCGGTGTTTTTCGAGTTTATCCAGCGCAAAGGCGACGACGGCTTCGGTGAGGGCAATTTCAAGGCACTGTTCGAGTCCATCGAGCGTGATCAAGTGCGCCGAGGTGTATTGAGCACTGACTGACCAGGGCCGGGGCTGGGCGCTTAGTGGTGGCCCTCCGGGGCTTCCAGCGTTCTGCTCCGAACCCGTCCAAGCGCGAAGTAAATCACTGCGCCGGTCATGAGCCCAACCAGCATCAGCGAGGGCAGAATGTTGAGCATCGATTCGCGGATCTCGCGCGCGGTGTAGCCCGCTGCGTAGCCCCCGACAACCCGGTACTCGTACTGGGCCGAATCAGCCTGACGGTTGAACTCGCTGAGCGATGGGCGCATGCCGCTCAGGCTGTCGCCATTGCTCCACAGGTAATGCTCATTGAAATCCAGCATCAGCGTCAGGCCGTCCTGAAACGCGCTCAATTCCGTTCGCAGTTGGGTGGTATAAACCGTGGCGACCACGCCATGGCGACCCTGGGGCAGGTACAGGTTCACCAAAAGGTGGTCATTGCGATCCTGCAACGTACTCGAAAGCGTCACCAGCCGCCCAGGTGAGGCGAGGGTAGAAAGTACACTGAGTGGATCGGACGTGGTACTGCAGTAGGCCTGGCCATCACTGACCAGTGTCAGTGACCTCAGCATGGACCGGCTGGCAACTTGGTCCAGCAACGCCTCTTTGACCTGTTCGCAGGTTTGCCCGGCCAGTGGAAGGGCCCTTGCCGCTACCTCATGCACGCGGTCCAGTGCCTGGTCAACGCTGAAAACCGCCTCTTGCACGGAGATGGCGGCATTCTCCGCAAGTTTTACCTCTACCTGGTAGATCATCACCAACAGGCCCGAAAAAACAGGCACCAGGCCTACGGCCATCAACAGCACCAGTTCCAGCATGCTGCGCCCGGCGTTCATGATTCTGTGCATGGTGAGGTGGGCCCCCGGCCTGTTGCTGATCGACATGAGCAGCCAAACGTCGAGCCTAAGTGTTCATGGGCGTACAGGCTGTAGGGCAGCCGCCTACAGCCTAGGGGAAAGCGGTGAGTGTTCGGTTGTGATCTACCCCAGGTGCGTGCGTCAATTCTTGCGGGTGCTGTGCGCGGGCCGGCAGCAGGATCACAGCCTTTGGGGGAGGGTGGGGCCACGCTGTGCTAACGTCAGTACTGCAGGCAAACGAGCCCTTGCGCGCGCTTGGCGCCGTGGACGCCTTCGGCCCACCCAGTGGAGTGATGATAGTGGTTGCAAAAGACAAGCCGCGGGCGGCTGCGGCGAACCCGGTACAGCAGGCTCAGCGCGCTGCCGCGGCTGCTCTGGCACAGGTGTCGATCACTCAGTTCGACTGGTCGCGCACATCTCTGGGGCCACTCCCACGCTGGTCGGCGTCGCTGCGCATTGCAGTGGACATGGCGCATTTGTCCCCGTTTCCCTGTGCAGTGGTGTGGGGGCCAGACATGACGGTTGTCCCCAACAATGGCTACTGCGCCCTGAGGCCAACCGTTGACGCCCAGGGCAAGGCGTTCGACGCGGTGTGGGCTGAGGTGTGGGACGCCGTAGGCCCTTGGGTATTCGACGTACTCAACGGGCGCAGCAGCTTTGTCGAAGACCCGCCCGTGCGCATCAACTGTGGGGAATGTGCCGAACAAACCTGGTGCACGTTCGGGTACACACCCTTGCATGATGAGCGCGGCGAGGTTGCTGGCTTTTTGCATACGGTGGTCGAAACCACGGCCAGCATCGAAGCGCGCGATCACTGGCGCAGGCTTGCAGAGGGTTTTGAGCGCGATATCCAGCGCCACGCGGCCGAGCGCGAACAGATATGGCAACTGTCGCACGATGCCATGATGACCCTGACCCCTGATCTCAAATTGCATGGCGCCAACCCGACCTGGTTCCGCATCCTCGGCTGGGCCCAGGAACACGTGCAGGGCATGCCGATCCTGGAGTTGGTTCACCCAGCCGACCGCGCCGAGGTGCAGCTGGCAGTGGACGGCCTGCTTCAGCACAGGCATGCGGACCAGGTGGAGACCCGCCTGCGCCACTGCGATGGCCACTATCACTGGTTTACCTGGCGCGCGCGTTTCGAGGCAGGCTTGATGACCGTGGTGGGGCAGGACATTACCGAGCACCACGAACTCGCCATGCGCCAATCCGAAGCTTTGTTACGCAATAACGAACGCATGGAGGTGGTCGGCCAGTTGGCGGGTGGCATGGGTAATGAAATGAACAACCTGCTGGCAGGTATCGGCGGTAGCCTCGAACTGTTGCAGAGCCGGCTGAACGAGAGACGCCTTGAGCGGGTAGACGACTACGTCAGGGTGGCGCGTGATTCGGTGCAGCGTGCAATGGAGTTGACCCACCGCCTGCTGGCCTTCTCCCGCGAGCGGCCGCTGGCCCCCAAACCCATTTATTTCAACCGCCAATTGCGCCAGAGTGAACCGCTGCTGGCGAGCACCCTGGGCGCGGAGATAGGCCTGAAATGGCAGTTGGATGTTGCACCGTGGGCGGTGAATGTTGACGTTCCCCAATTCGAAAACGCCTTGATCAACCTCTGTGCCAATGCACGTGAAGCCTGCCTCGGCCGTGGCAGCGTTACGGTGCGTACCGTCAATGAGCGGCTGACGGCGTGGCTCCCCGACGAAACCGGGGTGCCACCCGGTGATTACGTGGCATTGCACATCGAGGACACCGGGCACGGCATGCCGGCGCGAGATGTGGCCAGGGCTTTCGAGCCGTTTTTCACCACCAAGCCCATGGGACGTGGGTCTGGGCTCGGTTTGTCCATGGTGTACGGTTTTGTCCGTCAATCCGGAGGGTATGCCTGGATCGAATCATCGGTGAATGAGGGCACCAAGGTTTGCATGCTGTTCCCGCGGAGTCTGCATGCCATTGCTCAGGAGCAACCGCATCTGGGCCGGTCGGTGAGCCGGGCCAGCGGCGAGCGGGTACTGCTTGTCGATGATGAACTGAATCTGCGTGCAGTGATGCGCGAGTACCTGACCGAGCGTGGTTTCGACGTGACGGACGTGCCCGACGCCAATACGGCACTGGAGCGGTTTCATCAGGGTGACGTGTTTGACCTGGTGATCACCGATATCGGTTTGCCTGGCGGCTTCAGTGGTAGGCAGGTGGCCAAGGCGATACGGATGGAGCTGCCACAGCAGAAAATCCTGTTTATCACCGGCTACGCCCAACAGCAGGTCGAGCCGGAGTTTCTCGAGCAGCCGGGCACGGCACTGATGAACAAGCCGTTCATGCTGGCTGAACTCGCCGATAAGGCCCTCGGCATGCTTGATACCTGAGGGCGCTCAGGGCCTTCCGAGAATCTGAATCACGTAGGCTTGCAGCTGTTGCAACTCGAAGGGCTTGCCAATCAGGTGCATGCCTGGGCCCAGAAACCCTTCACGAGCCATTGCCGTTTCTGCATAGCCTGTGATGAACAGCACGGGCAGTTGCGGGTCCGTACTGCGCGCGATCTCCGCCAACTGCCGGCCGTTCATGCCGGGCAAACCTACATCGGTGATCAACAGGTCCACGGGTTCCCCCGAGCGCAAGCGGCTTAGCCCCTCAGCGGCGTTGCCTGCGGTGCAGCAAGAGAACCCTTCGTCCTCGAGCGCCTGGCATAACAGCTGGCGAACATCCGGGTCATCTTCGACCACCAGTACGTGGTGACCGCCGCTAGGTTGCAGTGTCTGCGCCGATTCTGCATGGCCAGGATCACGCTCAAGGTAGCGGGGTAGATAGAGGCCTACCTCGGTACCGTGCCCAACCCGGCTGCGCAGCGTTGCATGGCCATGGGACTGCTTGCTGAAGCCGTACACCATTGATAAACCCAGCCCAATGCCCTGGCCGATGGCCTTGGTGCTGAAAAAAGGTTCGAAGGCATGTTCCAACGTGCTTTGGGCCATCCCCTGGCCATCGTCGATGATGCGAAGGTGAACATAGTCGCCCGCGCTGAGGGTGCCGGCAGGAAACTGACCGGCCTGGACATGCTGGTTGGTCGCCTCGATGCGCAGCCGGCCACCACTGGGCATGGCCTCACAGGCGTTGAGCAGCAGATTGTCGAGGGCTTCCTGCAACTGCTGGCCATCCACTTCGACCGGCCAAAGGTCGTCGGGTACATCGGTGAACAGCGTCACAGCTGGCGGCGTGCTCACATTTCGGGGCTGATGCTGGAGCATGGCGTGCAAATCAACACGCTGGCTGTGCAAGGACTGCCGCGAAGAAAATGCCAGCAGACGGTGGGTAAGGCGGGCCGCGCGTGTTACCGCATCGCGGCCCATCTGCACCACACCGCCCAGGCCTTCACGGCGATCTTGCTTCAAGCGGCGGTCAATCAGCTCGAAACTTCCGCCTATGCTGGTGAGCAGGTTGTTGAAATCATGGGCGACGCCGCCTGCCAGTTGGCCGATGGCTTCCATCTTGCGCGCCTGATGGCGCGCGAAGTCGCTGCCAGATGTGGCCTCGGGTGCAAGTGCATCCTGGGTGTCGAGCCGCAGCTGCAAGGCGCGTAATTGGTCCCGCGCGCTGTACTGCTTTTTGCGGTGACGTAACGCAGACTGCGTGACGTGCAGCAGTTGGGCTGCTGCAAAGGGCGAAATCAGCGGGATCAGGTTGCCCGTAGGATGGTTGGGTTGCCCGCCCAACGACGCCTGGTTCTCTAGCACCAGGACGATTGGCAGGTCTGACCAGCACGGTTGTTCATCAATGAATGCTTGCAGCGGCAGGCAAGGCCCCTGCACAAACGCCTGCTCGGCAATGATTGCCAAGCCAGCCCCTTCAGCCAGGCAGGCGTGCAAATTCGCCAGGTCCACTGCGCACAGGCTGTCGATACCGGCCGAGGCGAGCAAGCGTGAAGTTTCCGCAGCCACAGGCTGGGGTGCCAGTATCAAGGCACGATGGTCTAGCGCCGGTGTACTGGCCAAGATGGCTCTCCTGAAATGGCAGCCCGATATGCTCTCGACCTTGTGCCAGAGGGAGGGTTCAACAAAACAGTCGGATTGCTATAGCCCTTGTTGCAAGAACGGGTCGTCAGGGTTCTGCCGCTCCAGCTCGGCCAGTAACACCTGCACATTTTGCAATTGCCCTGACTCTTTCCAGTACTTGATCAGCAGCAGGCGGGCGCGGCGGTTGGCCGGCTCACGGGTGAGTACGGCCTCCAGTTGCTTCTGCGCCGCATCATGTTGCTCCAGGTCGTGCAGGGTCACGGCGAGCGTGTAGCGGTAGTCGGCATCGTCCGCATCGAGCTCCACGGCGCGTGACAGGGCCAGCAGGGCGTATTCGCGTTGCTCGTGACGGATTAGCCAGAGGCCAAGCTCGTGCTGCAGGAAGGCTGAGTCAGGCCTCAGGGCCAATGCCTTACCCAGCACCTGGCGTGAGGCGTCGTGCTGCCCTTGCCGTTCCAGCAGGCGGACTTGGGTAGCCAGGGCGTCGAGGTCATCGGGGGCGGCGGCCAGCGCGCGGTCGATGGCTTTGCCCGCCTGGGCGTAGTCGGCCTCGTGCAGGTAAAGCCGTGCCAGGTGTACCTGGGCATCGACATCTTCCGGTTGTTGCTCCAGTACCTGCTGGTATTGCGCCACGGCCTTTTGCAACGGGCCGAAATACAGGCCGATGGCATCGGGGTCGAGGCCTACCAATGCATCCACTGCAGCGAAGCGGACGCTTTGATCGCCGTCCTCCAGCAGCGGGCCAAGCACCAGGCTACGCTGTGCGGCGGGCAACAGCCGGCGGATACCCGCGATGGCTGCCCGCCGTACCATCGGCTCATCATGCTCCAGGTCTGTGCGGGCGAGTTTCAGCGCCTGCGGCGACGGATAATTGGGCAGCTCGGTATAGAGTGCGGCACGGCGGATGGGCTGCAGGTCATCCCGTTGCAGTTGCTGATACAACACACGTGCCGCCCCCGGTTGACCGTCATGGGCCTGGCGCAGGGCTTTCACATAGCTGTGAGCCGGCAGCGAGGGTTGCGCAGGCTTCACGTCGCGCCACAGGTAGCCAAACGAAGCCACCACCACGATCAGCAGTAGCAGGGCGATCAGGTAGCGGTTGCGTCTGGGCATCGGACGGTCCGTAGCGGCGGAAGGGCAGAGCTTGGGCCAGCAGATTGGGAAATGCAACCGCGTCCCGAGAACAGGAGCCATTGGCATTGGGTGCGCACGCAACACTGTAGGAGCGAGCGCAGCTCGCGATGCGCCGCGCGAGCGGCGCTCAATCAAATCGCCGCAGACTCCGTTGCAACGACCACTCACGGCACACCCAGCAAAAAAAGCCCCGCAGACACAAGCCGGCGGGGCAAACGCTGGCTGGACGAGCCAACCAAAGGAGCCTGGAACAGGGACCTCAGTGTGCGCTGGCGAGCGTTTCAGGTTGCCAGCCGCCACCCAAGGCCTTGTAGATGGCGACAATGCCGCGGTACAGGTCGACTTCACCCAGCGCCTGGGCATCTTCGGCGCTCAGCCGTTCGCGCTCGGCATCGAGCAAGACCAGGTAGTCCACCGTGCCTTCGCGGTAACGGATCGAGGCCAGTTCCGCAGCCTTGCGGCTGGCGTCGCTCTGACGCATCAGCGACAGCAGCCGCTGCTGGGTCTTGTCGTAATCGCTGAAGGCGTTGGCCGACTCTTCAAGGGCCAGCAACACCTGTTGCTCATAGTTGGCCAAAGCACCCTCGGCGTCGGCCTTGGCACCCCGCAGCCGCGCACGCACGCTGCCCAGGTCGAACGCGGCCCAGGTGATGCTCGGCCCAAGCGCCCAGGCGTTGGCCGCCGACGAGCCGATCTGCGAGCCCCGGGCCGCGGTGAACCCCAGGAACCCGCTGAGGCTGACCCGCGGGAACAGGTCGGCGGTGGCAACGCCCACGTTGGCCGTGGCAGCGGCCAACTGGCGCTCGGCACTGCGGATATCCGGGCGCCGGCGCAGCAACTCGCCGGGGTCGCCCACCGGCAGGGCCTTGGCGATGGCAGGCAGCGCCTTGGGCGCCAGGTCGACGCTGAGCGCTTCGGGGCGTTGCCCGAGCAGCGTGGCAATGCGGTGCCGTGCCCGGGCCTGTTGCGCCTGCAGTTGCGGTACGCTGGCTTCCACACCGGCCAGGCGGGCATCGGCACGCACCACATCCAGCTCGTTGCCCACCCCCGCATCGCGCAGGGTTTCGGTGATGGTGCGTGATTGCTGCTGCGTCTTGAGGTTGGCCAAGGCGATCTTTTCGCGCAATTGTGCCCCGCGCAACTGGCCGTAGGCATCCACCAGCTCGGCAATCAGGCTGACCTGCAACTGTTGCAGGTCTGCGGCTGCCGCCGCCTCCTGCGCCTGGCTGGCTTCTATCTGACGCTGGATGCGGCCGAACAGGTCAAGTTCCCACGCCATGTCCAGGCCCAGGTCATAGCGCTCGGTGTTGACCCGGCGCTCCGTCTGGCCTGGCACCTGGCCTTTGCCAATCTCACTGCTGGCGCGGCTGGTGACCACGGGGAAGGGGTCGTTCTCGGCGTCCTCACGGATCGAACGCGCAGCCTTCAGCCGAGCAAAGGCTACCCGCAAGTCGCGGTTGCCCTGCAACGAAGCCTGAACCAGCTGGTTCAGCACCGGGTCGTCGAACTGCTTCCACCACAGGGTTTCGAAGCGGCTGCGGTCATAGCCCTGGGCCTGGCCGTCACCCGCCAATTGCGCAGGGGCTGTGGCCGGGGCGTTGTAGTCCGGCCCCACGGCGCAGGCTGCCAGGGCCAATGCCAACAGGCTTGGGGTCAAGGGTTTGAGCAGGTTCATGCGTGGCTCTCCAGCGAAGGCGCGTGCTGGGCCTTGCGGGCCTGGCGACGTTCGACGAAACGGCGGATCAGGAAGAAGAACACCGGGGTGAGGAACAAGCCGAACACCGTCACGCCGATCATCCCCGAGAACACTGCCACACCCATGGCATGGCGCATTTCCGAGCCGGCCCCGGAGCTGAACACCAGCGGCACCACACCCATGATGAAGGCGATCGATGTCATCAGGATCGGGCGCAGGCGCAGGCGGCATGCTTCGAGCACGGCTGCCAGCGGGTCGAGGCCCTTGGCCTGTTCGTCCTTGGCGAACTCGACGATCAGGATGGCGTTCTTGCAGGCAAGGCCCACCAGTACGATCAGGCCGATCTGGGTGAAGATGTTGTTGTCACCGCCCGACACGATCACCCCGGTGATGGCCGACAGCAGCGTCATGGGCACGATCAGGATCACCGCCAACGGCAGGCTCCAGCTCTCGTACTGGGCGGCAAGCACCAGGAAGGCCAGCAGCACGCACAGCGGGAACACAAACAACGCCGTATTGCCCGACAGGATTTGTTGGTAGGTAAGGTCGGTCCATTCGTAGGTCATGCCGTTGGGCAGTTCCTGCTTGAGCAGTTTTTCGATGGCCGCCTCGGCTTGGCCCGAGCTGTAGCCGGGGGCTGCTGCGCCATTGATCTCGGCGGTGATGAAACCGTTGTAATGCATCACCCGATCAGGCCCGGATGTGTCGCTGACCTTGAGGAACGTGGCCAGCGGGATCATTTCGCCCAGGTTGTTGCGCACCTTAAGCTGGCCGATCTGCTCCGCATCCAGGCGGAACTGCTGTTCAGCCTGGACGTTCACCTGGTAGGTGCGCCCGAAGCGGTTGAAGTCGTTGGTGTACAGCGAGCCCAGATACACCTGCAGGGTGTCGAAGATATCGGTGATCGCCACGCCATGGGTCTTGGCTTTTTCCCGGTCGATGGCCGCGTCCACCTGAGGCACATTCACCTGGTAGCTGGTGAACAAGCCCGCCAGCTCTGGCACGTCGTGGCTCTTGGCGATGATGTTCTGGGTTTCTTTGTACAGTGCTTCATAACCCAGGTTGCCGCGGTCTTCGATCTGCAGGCGGAAACCGCCGATGGTGCCCAGGCCTTGTACCGGCGGTGGCGGGAAGATGGCGATGTAGGCGTCCTGGATGTCGGCGAACTGGGCGTTGAGCGCAGCAGCAATGGCTGCAGCAGACTGGCTCGGGTCCTTGCGCTGGTCGAACGGCTTGAGCGGCGTGAACACGATGCCGCTGTTCGGGCTGTTGGTGAAACCGTTGATCGACAGGCCAGGGAAGGCCACCGAGTCGGCCACGCCGGGTTGCTTGAGGGCGATTTCGCTCATGCGCTTGATGACCGCTTCGGTGCGGTCCAGGCTGGCGGCGTCCGGCAGTTGGGCGAACGCCACCAGGTATTGCTTGTCCTGGGCGGGCACGAAACCCGTCGGGGTCGACGAGAAGCCCAGGTAGGTCAGGCCCATCAGCCCGGCATACACGAACAGTGCAATGCCACTGGAGCGGATGACCCGGCGCACGCCGCCCACATAGCGGTGGCTGGCACGGTCGAAGAAGCGGTTGAACGGCGCGAACAGCCAGCTGCCCAGCAACCTGTCGAGCAGGCGCGAGAAGCGGTCCCTGGGCGCATGATGTTCCTTTAGCAGTACCGCAGCCAGGGCCGGAGACAGGGTCAGGGAGTTGAACGCCGAGATCACGGTGGAAATCGCGATGGTGAGCGCGAACTGTTTGTAGAACTGCCCGGTGAGGCCGGAAATGAAAGCGGCAGGCACGAACACTGCGCACAGCACCAGCGCAGTGGCGATGATCGGGCCGGTGACCTCGCTCATGGCTTTCTGGGTGGCCTCCAGCGGTTTCAGGCCCAGGCCGATGTTGCGCTCGACGTTTTCCACCACGACGATGGCGTCGTCCACCACGATACCGATCGCCAGTACCAGGCCGAACAGGGACAACGCGTTGAGCGAAAACCCGAACAGGTGCATGACGGCAAACGTACCAATCAGCGAAACCGGTACCGCCAGCAGCGGGATGATCGAGGCGCGCCAGGTCTGCAGGAACAGGATCACCACCAGTACCACCAGCACCAGCGCTTCGAACAGGGTGTGCACCACCGCCTCGATGGAGCCGCGGACGAAGACGGTTGGGTCGTAGACGATGCTGTAGTCCATGCCCTCGGGGAAGTCTTTTTTCAGTTCGGCCATCTTCGCCCGCACCTCGTCCGAGATGTCGATGGCATTGGAGCCTGGGCGCTGGAAGATCGGGATGGCGACCGCCGGCTGGTTGTTCAGCAGCGAGCGAAGGGCGTACTGGCTGGAACCGAGCTCCACCCGGGCGATGTCCTTCAGGCGCGTGATTTCGCCGTCCGCGCCAGCGCGGATGATGATGTTCTCGAACTCTTCTTCGTTGACCAGCCGGCCCTGGGTGTTGATCGACAGCTGGAAGCTGGTGGAGCCCGGTGCGGGCGGTGCGCCCAGCTGGCCTGCCGCCACCTGACGGTTCTGCTCACGGATTGCGGCCACCACGTCGCTGGCGGTCAGGTTGCGCGAGGCGGTCTTGTTCGGGTCCAGCCAGACGCGCAGTGAGTAGTCACCCATGCCAAACAGCTGCACGTCGCCCACACCACCCAGGCGCGCCAGTTCGTCCTTGATGTTGAGGATGGCGTAGTTGGACAGGTACAGCATGTCGTAGCGGTTGTCCGGTGAGGTCAGGTGCACCACCATGGTCAGGTCCGGGGACGCCTTGTCCACGGTAATACCGATGCGGGTCACTTCTTCTGGCAGCTTGGGCTGGGTGCGGGTCACGCGGTTCTGCACTTGCACCTGAGCGTTGTCCAGGTCGGTGCCCAGGGCGAAAGTGATGGTCAGCGTCAGCTTGCCATCGGCGGTGGACTGGGAGGACATGTACAGCATGTTCTCCACCCCGGTGATGGCCTGCTCCAGCGGCGCCGCGACGGTTTCGCCGATGACCTTGGGGTTGGCACCGGGGAAGTTGGCGCGCACCACCACCGTGGGCGGCACCACTTCGGGGTATTCGCTGATCGGCAGCTGGAACAGTGAAATCGAGCCGGCAATCAGCAGTACCAGCGACAGCACCGCGGCGAAGATAGGCCGGGTGATGAAGAATTTTGAGAAGTTCATCGGTGTGTTCCCTTAACCGCGCGGCGCTTGGGCACTGGCAGCTTTAGCGTTATTGCCTGCCACCTTGGGCGCGGGGTTGCTGGCTTCCAGTGCCTGGCGCTGCTGGGCGAGTGCAGCCAGCGTCTGTTCGCTGGCCATCGGCGTCTCCTCTGGCGTTACCTGGGAGCCCGGGCGTACGCGTTGCAGGCCCTTGACCACGATGCGGTCGTCCTTGCCCAGGCCACTGCGCACGATGCGCAGGCCTTCGAGCTTGGGCCCCAGTTCGACGGCGCGGTACGCTGCCTTGTTGTCCTTGTCCATGACCAGCACGAACTTCTTGCCAAGGTCGGTACCCACGGCTTCATCGTTGATCAGCACAGCATCGTACTGGGCACTGCCCACCAGCTTGAGCCGGGCGTACAGCCCCGGGGTGAAGCCGCCGGCCTTGTTGTCGAACACCGCGCGGCCACGGATGGTGCCGGTGCGCGGGTTGACCTGGTTGTCGACGAAGTTCATCTGGCCCAGGTGTGGGTTGCCGTTTTCGTTGGTCAGCCCCAGGTACACCGGCGTGGTCTGGCCGCGCTGGCCGTCGCGGGCCAGCTGGGTGTACTTGAGGTAGACGCGCTCGTCGGCATCGAAGTAGGCGTACACCTTGTCGGTCGAAACCACACTGGTGAGCGGTGTGACATCGGCGGTAACGATGTTGCCGGCGGTGAATTCAGCGCGGCTGACCCGGCCACTGATGGGCGCGGTCACGCGGGTGAAGCTGAGGTTGAGGCGGGCCAGGTCGAGCTGCGCCTGGATCGCGTCGACCCCGGCACGTGCCTCGGCGGCCGCGCTGCTGCGCGACTCGGCCAACTCCGCAGAGATGGCGTTGCTGTCACGCAGCCGTTCGCCGCGGCGGGCTTCGTTGGCACTGCGAATGGCGGTGGCCTTGGCCTGTTGAACCTGGGCCTCCAGGCGCCGTACTTCGGCCTGGAACGGCCGTGGGTCGATCTGGAACAGCAGGTCGCCCTTGCGTACCTGGGCGCCTTCGGTGAACGCCACCTGGTCGATCTGCCCCGATACCCGTGGGCGTATTTCGACGGTTTCCGGCGCTTCCAGGCGCCCGGTGAACTCATCCCACTCGTTGATCGGCTGTTCGATCACCTTGGCGACGGTGACCTTCGGCGCAGCCGGAGCCTGCGCGGTGTCGGGGGTACGACCGCACGCGCTGACCACCACGACTGCCAAGGCAGTGAGGGGCAAGCGCAGGGATTTGAGTGATGGTTCCATGGAGAACTCCGCCAACCTATTAGTAATGGGCGGAGTGTGAGTGTGTTGCGCGTAGGGCACGAATCGAACGGGCTGAACTTTATTATCACGGCGAATGATAGGCGGGGCTCATTCACCGTGATGCAACCCATTGTCAGGGTTTGGCAGCACCCTGGCCGCTCTTGCCTGCACCTTCCGAACCGGTGGCATCCATGCCCGGCAAGTCGCGGTTGTCGTTCTGTATGGCAGGCGGGCTGTCCGGGTCATGGCCTTGCAGGCGAGGGTCGGTGTCGGTAGGCACGGGCTTTTCAATCGGGTTGAGCGTGCTGTCCACGCCAGGTTTGGGCGCTTGGCTGTGCGGGTCGTCCGGGTACGTGGGGCCGGTGCCAGCGGCGAACGTCAACGGCGAGGCCAGCAATGCGACCAGCAGGATGCTCGAACGGGTCATGACAGTCTCCTTGGCTTAGGGCAGGGCGGTTACGCAAGGTTTGGCCCTGCCCACGGCGTCAAGGTGCCATTACCCCGATCAACGGTCACACCACCAGCGACAGCAACATGATGAAGATAATGCCGACGACCGACAGAATGGTCTCCATCATGCTCCAGGTCTTGAAGGTTTCCGCCACGGTCATGTTGAAGTACTGCTTCACCAACCAGAAGCCCGCATCGTTCACATGCGACAGGATCAGCGAGCCCGCGCCCGTCGCCAATACCAGCAGCTCACGGTTCACCCCGGGTACGAGGTCGATCACCGGCGCGACGATGCCGGCCCCGGTGATGGTTGCCACCGTGGCGGAGCCAGTGGCGATACGGATTACCGCCGCTACCAGCCAGGCCAGTAGAATCGGGGAGATTTCGGCCTGCACGGCCATCTGCCCGATCACGTTGCCCACGCCGGTATCCACCAGCATCTGCTTGAAGCCGCCACCGGCACCCACGATCAGCACAATGGCTGCGGTGGGCGCCAGGCTGTGGTCGAGCATCTTCATGATCTGCTGGCGGTTGAAGCCGCGGGCCGAGCCGAAGGTGTAGAAAGCCAGCAACAGTGCCGCCAGCAGCGCGGTAATGGGGTGGCCGATCAGGTCCATCCACTGACGCACGATATGCTCGGCTGGCAGTACCACGTCGGCGAAGGTTTTGAGCAGCATCAGCACCACCGGCAGCAACACGGTGATCAGGGTCACGCTGAAGCTGGGCAGGTTGCCCTGGTCGGATTCCTTGGCAATCTGGTCCATCAGCTCCTGGGATGGCTGGCCCGGGATGTAGCGAGAGATGAAGTTGCCGAACAGCGGGCCGGCGATGATGGCGGTCGGCAGCGCTACGATCAGGCCGTAGAAGATGGTCTTGCCGATGTCTGCATGGAAGATGCCGATGGCCAGCAGCGGGCCCGGGTGCGGTGGGACCAGGCCGTGCACCACTGACAGGCCGGCCAGCAACGGGATGCCGATCTTGATCAGCGAGACCCCGGAGCGCCGCGCCACGATGAATACCAGCGGTATCAGCAGCACGAAGCCGATTTCGAAAAACAGCGGGATGCCCACCAGGAAGGCGGCGAACATCATGGCCCAATGCACGTTTTTCTTGCCGAAGGCGCGGATGAGGGTCTGGGCGATCTGGTCAGCCCCCCCGGAGTCGGCCATCAGCTTGCCGAGCATGGTGCCCAGCGCCAGCACAATGCCGACGAAACCCAATACGCCGCCAAAGCCGTCCAGGAACGACTTCATGACCTTTGCCACCGGCATGCCGGAGGTCAGGCCGAGAAAGCCTGCGGCCAAGGTAAGGGCGACGAAGGGGTGAACCTTGAAGTGGGTGATGAGCAGGATCAGCCCGACGATGGTGACCAGCGCGTCGAGCAGCAGGAAGGTATCAGTAGCCAGTCCGAACATGATGTGAAGGCCTCGGTCTTATCGTTGTTTTGGCAATGCTGTTGTTGGATCAACCCTTTGGCGAGGGTGGGGTAGCGCTGTCTCTGGTGATCAGGCAAACGCCGCGTCAGGCGCTTTGCGCCAGTACCTGATCACCGCAGCGCTTTAGCCAGGTGTCTACGGCTTCGGCCAGGGCGGTGATGGGTTGGGTGGCATCCAGTGCCAGCGTGCGTGGCTCACCGTGGGGCGGCTCAAGCGCCGCGAACTGGCTGTCGATCAGGCTGGCGGGCATGAAGTGCCCGGGGCGCGCCAGTACCCGTTGTTCCGCTTGGGCGGGCGACAGTTCCAGAAACACGAACACCAGGCCCGGCATGGCTGCGCGCAAGGTGTCGCGGTAGCGCTGTTTGAGCGCAGAGCAGGTCAGGATGGGCCGCTCGCCTGCCTGGGCGCTGGCTTGCAGTTCTTGGCCCAGGCGCACCAGCCAGCCTGCGCGGTCATCGTCATCCAGCGCAATGCCGGCGCTCATCTTGCGAATATTGTCGGCGGGGTGGAAGGCGTCGCCCTCGATCAGGCGGCCGCCGCTTCTGGCAGCAATAGCAGCGCCAATGCTGCTTTTGCCGCAGCCGGCCACTCCCATTACCACAATGGCGGGCAGGGAAGAGTTCATCAGTACCTCCTGCGGGGTGAGATAGCGCTGTCTCGTCGAGGACGAAACGCAACCTCCCCGGTGTTATTGGTCTTGTGCAAACGCAGTATGGACGCCCATCTGCAAGCGCGTGTGGCGCGATGGCCAAAGACACGTTGCCTGCTTCTTGGGACAGCGCTACCTTAGAGGCCGTTCCCACTCCTTGCAAGTAGTAAAATTACAACATCATGTCCCGCATTGGCTCCCGCAGCACCGGCCGTCCCACCCTGGCAGAAGTGGCCAGGCTTTCCGGGGTTTCCCCGATTACCGCATCCCGTGCCCTGCGTGGGGTCAGTACCGTGGCGCCAGAGCTGGCGGCCAAGGTTGCTGCTGCTGCTGCCAGCCTGGGTTATGTGGCAAACCCGGCTGCCCGTGCTTTGGCGTCGGCACGCAGCCAGTCGGTGGTGGTGCTGATCCCGTCGCTGTCCAACCAACTGTTCATCGACACTTTGGAGGCCATCCACGAGGTCATGCGCCCGCGTGGGCTCGAGGTGCTGATCGGCAATTACCACTACGACCTGGCCGAAGAAGAAAACCTGATCCGCAACTACCTGGCCTACCAGCCGTGCGGCATGTTGCTTACAGGCTTCGAGCGCAGCGAGCCTTCCCGCCAGATGCTGGCGGCCAGTGGGGTACCTTGCGTGCACATGATGGAACTCGACGAAACGTCAGAGGCATTTTCCGTCGGTTTCTCGCAGCAACAGGCTGGCCGGGCAGCAGCGCGCCACCTCATTGAGCGCGGCCGCACCCGGCTTGGCTTCATAGCGGCCCAACTGGACCCACGGGTGATGCAGCGCGCCGAAGGTTTTCGCCAGGCCTTGGCTGAAGCCGGCCTTCACGTAGCCGAACGGGAGGTGCTGACGCCTGAGCCGTCTTCCATCGCGCTGGGCGGCGAGCTGTTCAGCCAGTTGCTGGAACAGGCGCCGGATGTCGACGGTATCTTCTTCTGCAACGACGACCTGGCGCAGGGCGCGGTGCTGCAGGCGCTGCGCCAGGGCGTGCAGGTGCCCCAGCGAGTGGCCATGGTCGGCTTCAATGACCTGCCGGCGTCCGCGCACATGGTGCCCAGGCTCACGTCCATTCGTACCCCTAGAGCTGCCGTTGGTCGGAGCGCTGCCCAGGTATTGCTTGCGCTGCTTGATGGCAAAGCGGTGGCGCCAAGCCAGCAGGACTTGGGCTTCGAGCTGATGGTGCGCGAAAGCACCTGACGCCCATGGCGGCGCATGGGCCTCACGCGGTGCAAACGGCGATCTATGCTCTGAACACCGAGCGGAAAGGAGGCCGGGGTATGTTCGATTTCCATCGCAAGTCCGACCTGGAAGAAATCCAGCGCAGCCACCAGGCACTGGCTGATGCCAAGGCCAAACTCGCCGCCATCAGCCAGTGCATGGCAATGATCGAATTTACCCCTGACGGCATCATCATCGATGCCAACCCGCGCTTTTGCCACGCCATGGGCTATGACGCCGAAGAGCTGCGCGGTCGCCACCACCGGTTGTTCTGCGCGCCCGATTATGCCGACAGCGCGCAGTACCGGCAGTTGTGGCATGACCTGGGGCAGGGCACGCCTGTCAGCGGCACCTTCGAGCGTATCGACAAGCAGGGCCGTGAGGTATGGCTTGAGGCCAGCTACATGCCTGTGCTCGATGCGCAGCAACAGGTAGTGAGCGTGGTCAAGGTGGCCGCAGACATCAGCCAGCGCGCAGCACTGGAACATGAGCGCGAACGTTGGCTGAACGCCATAGGCCGGTCGATGGCCGTGATCGAGTTCACCCCGGCAGGCCGGGTGATGCAGGCCAACCAGAACTTTCTCGACACCATGGGCTACACGCTGGACGAGGTGGTGGGCAGGCATCACGGTCTGTTCTGCCTGCCGGCTGAACGCGAATCCCCTGCTTACCGTGAGTTCTGGGCATCGTTGAACCGTGGCGAGTACCATTCCCATCGCTTCGAGCGGGTCAGCAAGTCGGGCCAGACGGTGTTCCTGGAGGCGTCCTACAACCCGATCTTCGACAGCAAGGGCCGCTTGTACAAGGTGGTGAAGTTTGCCAGCGACATCACCCATCAGGTCAGCACCCAGCAGCGGGCGGCCGATGCCGCTCATGCCAGTTCCGTACAGGCCGATGCCTGCGCGCGCAAAGGCACCGAGGTGGTACAGCAGGCGGTGCAGGTCATCGAACACATCTCCCAGGAGCTGAACCAGGCGGCGCGCAGCCTGGATGCCGTGAGCAAGCAGTCGGATGAAATCGCCCAGATCGTGCTGACCATTCGTGGCATTGCCGACCAGACCAACCTGCTGGCCTTGAATGCTGCCATTGAAGCGGCGCGCGCCGGTGAGCATGGGCGCGGCTTCGCCGTGGTGGCCGACGAGGTACGCAACCTGGCGGCCAGGACCAGCCAGGCCACCCTGGAAATTGTCGATGTGGTGAGGCAGAACCGTGAACTGTCAGGTATCGCAGTGTCCAGCATGCAGTCGAGCCTTGAACGCACCGGCCATGGCGTTGCCCTGGCCAACGAGGCGGGCACGGTGATCATGGAGATTCAGCAAGGCTCACGTCACGTGGTGGATGCCATCGACGAGATCACCTCGACATTGCAGTTGCACTGAGCGCGCTGCCCAGTTCATCCAGCAGGGTCTGCAGGCTGGCTTGCAGCAGTTGTTGCTGCTCGCGTGTGGGCTGCCCGTTGGCCACAGCCTGCTCCACCGCTTCGCAGCGAGCCACCACGGTGCGCACGCGGATCATCTTGGCGCCACCTTTTATCCGGTGAACCAAGGCCCGCAGCGAGTCGTCGGCGGCGTCGGGCGCCAAACCGCGCAACGTGGCCAGGTCCTCGGCTACGCTCTGGGACAGTTGCTCGAGCAGATGACGGGTCAGCTGGGCGTCATTGCGGGTCAGGTGGTGCAGTTCTGCGAGGTTGAAACTATTGCCAGAGGTGCTCGCAGGGGGGGGGCGTGACAGCGGCGTCGGCCTGGGGGAGGTGGGCTTTCAAGGTGCGCAACCCGATGGGTTTGAACAGGCAGTCATCCATACCGCTGGCCAGGCAGCGCGCCCGTTCCTCGGCCTGTGCGTTGGCGGTCACGCCCACGATACGGCAGGGTGGCAGGCCGCGCTCGTGCTCCATGGCGCGGATGCGCTGGGTAAGTTCATGGCCATCCATCACCGGCATGCTGCAATCGGTGATCACCAGGTCGAAGTGTGCTGCCTGCCAGCGCTCCAGCGCCGCTTCACCGTTTTGCGCCAGGGTGACGCGGTGGCCCAGCGTGCGCAGTTGCCTTTCGAGCAACAGCAGGTTGGCGGGGTAGTCGTCGGCTACCAGTACGTCCAGGGGAGCGCCGCTGCTTTCGAGCGCCAAGTGCGTCGGCTCCGATGCTGTCGGCGCAGCGCACGCCGGCAAGGCCAGGCTGACCTGCACCTTGGTGCCCACGCCCTCGACGCTGTGCAGGGCCAACGTGCCACCCATCAGTTCTGCCAGTGCCTGGCTGATCACCAGCCCCAGGCCTGCACCCTGCTGGGCACGTGGCCCGTCGGCCTGGACAAAGGCGTTGAACAGGCGGGCCTGGTCGGCAGGGCTGATGCCGATCCCTGAATCGCGTACGCACAATTCGACCTGCACCTGGCCTTCTGGAGCTGAGCCCGCCAGCACCAGGCTGGTCTGAACCTCGCCGCGCTCGGTGAACTTGATGGCATTGCTGAGCAGGTTCGACAGCACCTGCTTGAGGCGCAGCGGGTCGGCCGACACCCACACCGGCAGCGGCGGCAGGGCGCCGTGCAAGTGCAGCCCCTTGGCCCTGGCGTTGCCTTCGAACACCCTCAGTGTGGCCTGTACCAGCTCGACCAGGTCGGTCGGCACCGGCTGCAGGCTGATATGCCCCGACTCGATGCGCGAGATGTCCAGAATATCGCCGATCAGCGCCAGCAGGCCCAGGGCCGAGTCGTGGGCAGTTTGCAGGGTCTGGGTATCGCAACGCCCGTCTCGGCTGTCTTCCAGGGCCAGCTCCAGCAAGCCGATGACGGCGTTCATTGGCGTGCGGATTTCGTGGCTCATGGTCGCCAGGAAGGTGCTTTTGGTCTGGCTGGCCTGTTCGGCTTCTTCCTTGGCGTGCCGCAGCTGCTCCAGTAGCCCGCGGCTCAGGGCCAACTGGGCCTGCAAGGCGTGCTGTGCCTCGGTGCGCTGGTTGATCAGCTTGCGCAGGTAGCTGTTCCAGAACACTACCCCGGCCAGCAATAGGGCGGCCAGTACCAGCACTTGAAGCGCTAGGTCACGGTAGTTGCGCCATGGGCTGTCACTGACCAGCGTGCTGGTACGCCAACGGTTGATCAGCCGCTCAAGTTCCTCGGGTGGGATACTCAGCAATGCCTTGTCGAGGATAGCCTGCAACCGCGGCTGATCCGGTGCGACCGCAAACGCGGCAATGGCCGGGTCTTCGTCCAGGACGCTGGCTATCTTCAGGCGGTTCTTGAACACGTGACTGATGTAGTAGGCCGCATTGATGTGGCTACTGAGTGCCACGTCCGCAGCACCTTTGATCAGTGCTTCCATGAGGTCGAGCGGGCTGTCCAGCTCGATCAGCGTGGCGTGGGGGTAGCGGCGTCGCAGCATGTCGCGCTGGGGTGAGCCCCGCACCAGGGCGATACGCTGTTGGCCAAGGTCCTTGACCCGCGACGAGGAGGCGTCATCAGCGCGGGTGATCAACACCCGCGGGCTGACCAGGTAGGGCCGGGTGTAACGCAATTGCCGGGATCGCTGCGCGCCATAGCCCAAGGCCCCGATCATCTGCGCCTCACCGCGTGCCAGCCGTTCGACGATATCCTGCGCCGATGCACCCTCGACAGGGTTGAACTGCAAGCCGGTACGCAGGCCGATCTGCTTGAGCAGCTCCAGGGTGATGCCGGTGGGGCGTTGTTCGGCGTCGTTGAACGTCAGGGGGGCCAGCGCCGGGTTGATCAACACATCCACAACGGGGTGGGCGATGATCCAGGCTTCCTCTTCGGCAGACAGGGCGCTGAGGTGGCGCTGCAGCAGCAGGCTGGTGTTGCCGCTGCTCCAGCGCCGCAGGATGTTCAGGCGCTCACTCTCGCCAATACGCGCCAGGGCTCTGTCTACCAACTGCCGCAGGTGGGGTGTGTCGCGGGCGATGGCAAAGGAAAACGCCTCGGGAATCACCTGGGAGAAGTGGTCAATTTTCAAAGTGCCTTGAAAGGTCTTGCCGATGAGAAAGTCAGTACTGATGGCGTCGCCCAGGTAAGCATCCGCCTCACCCAGCTCCACGGCAGCCAGCCCGGCCTGGGTAGAGCGATACAGGCTCAGCTGCGCAGTGGGGTACAGTGCCCGCACGCGGTTGGCCGGCAGGTAATGGTCTACCATGGCAAGGCGCAGGCCAGCCAGGTCGGGCGTGTCCTTGAGGTTGCGGCCCTCACGGGTGACCACCACGGGCAAGTCGTCGGCGTAAGGTGCGCTGAGGCTGAGCTGAGCATCGGCGGCCTCAAAGCCGTTCGAGCTGCCCAGCAGGTCGATTCGCCCGTCGTGCAGCGCAGCGATGGCTTCGTGGCGGCTGTCGAAGCGCAGCACCTCGATAGGCGCGCCCAATTGCTCGGCGATGATGCCGGCGTAGTCTGCGCTGATGCCTTCATAGTCTTGCGGGCTGACGTTGATCTCGAATGGCGGATAGTCGGGCCTTGAGCTACCGAGGACGATACGCTTGCGCTGCTGCAGCCACTGGCGTTCTTCATGGGTAAGCGTCATGGGTGGCGTGACGCTCACCGAGCGGGCCAGCAGCTGGCGGGTTTCGCTGGCGGCCAGCAGCCAGCCGGGGCCGGCCAAAGCGAGCAGCAGCAGGGCGCCAGCCAGCAGTCGTTTCATGGCCGCCCGCCGCTCAGTAGACGCTGTTGCGTTTGGCCAAGTCGACCATTTCAACCAGCGACTCGGTCTTGAGTTTTTCCATGATGCGGCCCCGGTAGGTGCTGATGGTCTTGGCGCTGAGGTTCATGCAACTGCCGATGTTCTTGTTGCTCTCGCCACGGGCCAGGCGCCGCAGCACTTCCATTTCGCGGTTTGACAAGCTGGCCAGGCGTACCGGCTCGCTTTCCAGCGAGTTGCTGTTTACCGACATCTGCGGGAATGTTGAATAGCCCTTCACCAACGCCTTGAGGGCGAACAGCAGGGCGTCGTGGTCTTCTTCCTTGGTCACGAAGGCACCAATGCCGGCATCCAGGCAGCGCCGTACATACAGATCGGTAGCCTGGCCCGTCAGGACCATGATCTTGGGCACCGGCTCGATGGCCTGCAGGCGCTTGATCACCTCCATGCCATCCAGGCCGGGCAAGCCGATGTCGAGGATGACCACGTCAGGCTTCAGTTCACGGGCTACCTGCGCCACTTCACTGCCATTACCGACTTCGCCGATGACGTGGAAGCGTTCACGCTCAAGGAGCATGCGCAGGGATAGCCTGACGATGGGGTGATCGTCGACGATCAGCACGGTAGTCATTAGGAAAACTCCTGTGAGGGTGTGGTGCATTTCCTGGAGCACCCAGGAATACTTCTGCAAGTGAGTCAATCAGAAGCGCAGCAAGATACGACCATTACGGAAGTTTGGTAATGCCGAGTATAGAAGTGTTGATAAACCTTGGCCGTGCTGTCGAAAAATCCTACAAAACGAGGCGGCGGCGCGCGCCCAGGCAGGCGCTGGAGCCTACCTGCCGGTCTCAGGCGCAAGCCGGGTGATGTTTATTGACGCGCAGGGTGGAGGCCGGGTTGTTCGCCAATGCCTGGCCCACCCTTGCAGGGCGGCTGAGCAATTGCCCGCCGCAGTTGGGGCAGCGGTGTTGCAGGCGGCCTTCGGCGCAGCCGCGGCAGAACGTGCACTCGAACGAACAGATAAACGCGTCAGTGCTGTCACCGGGCAGGTCGACGTCGCAGCATTCACAGTTGGGGCGCAAGTCCAGCATGGGGGGAGGGTCCGGTAACAGGAAGGGGTTGGTCAGTCTGCTACCGGATTGCAGTGCCTTGCAACACTCAACCCGCTGGGCGATACAGGTGTGCGTGCCCGGCGCGATACAGGGCGGATTCAGCGAACGGCGTTTCGCCCAGCACGTGGCCGACCAGAATCAGCGCGGTACGGCGGAAACCCTTGGCCGCCACACCTGCGACGATGTCCGCCAGCGTGCCACGTACCCAGTCCTGGTCGGGCCAGGTAGCACGGTGCACAACCGCGACGGGGCACTGTGGCCCATAGTGCGGCACCAGCAACTCGACAATACGCGCCAGGTGCTTGACCCCAAGGTGAATGGCCAGCGTGGTGCCGTGGCGTGCAAGGTCTTCCAACTGCTCCCCGGCCGGCATCGGGGAGTTTTCACCAAAGCGGGTCAGAATGACGCTCTGGGCAACCTCTGGCAGGGTCAGTTCACACCCCAGCAGCGCGGCGCTGGCCGCAGTGGCGGTTACGCCGGGGATGATCTGATAGTCGATGCCCAGCGCCTGCAGATGACGGATCTGCTCGCCGATGGCGCCATACAGGCTTGGATCACCGCTGTGCACCCGGGCCACGTCCTGGCCCAGGGCGTGGGCTGCCTGCATGGCCGCGATGATCTGCTCCAGGTTCAGCGCAGCGCTGTTGATCACGGTTTCGGCTTGGTGACCTTCCAGCACGGCTGCAGGCACCAGGGAACCGGCGTAGATGATCACGGGGCATTGGCGGATCAGCCGCTGGCCCTTGACTGTGATCAGTTCCGGGTCGCCGGGGCCGGCGCCGATGAAGTAAACCGTCATGAAAATCCTTGGATGTAAATAGATGAACAGGCTAGCCTGCGATGGCCAGTGTTGCCGGGCCCATGACCCGGCGCGGCAGCAGTAGCTCGGCGTGCCCTGCCGCCTGGCAGGCCAGCGCCAAGGCCGTGCTTTCTGCGACCCCCCAGCAACCGCTGTGGGTATAGGCAGCGGCTGAGCGATGGCTGAGCAGCGGCTCGTAGGCCTGCAGCTGCACCGCAGGGTACAGCACCAGTGGCAGGCCGAGGCGCTCGGCCAGCTGGTGCAGGCCGGGTTCGCCAGCCTTGAGCGCGATGCTGGCGATGCCGCGCACGTCGCTCAAGGCGAGGCCCCGTTCGGCAAGGCCGGCGAGCAGAAGCGCCTGCAAAACGCCCACCGGGCACCCCCGCCGGCAGCCAAGCCCCGCATACAGTGCGGGCATCAGGCCTGGCTGTGGCGGCGGTACAGCCACGCAGTGAGCAGGCCCAACGCCAGCCAGAACGCAGCGTTGGTCAGCCACGAAGCCAGTTTGAACTGAGCTTCCAGCGCCTCGGGCGCCAGGCTCTCGTGCACTTCGGGTTGCGGTGCACCAATCAGGTGGGGCACTGCCAGCAGCACCACGCCAAATACCTTCAGCAGCCAGTGGCGGGCGAACACTACCAGTGCCAGGCCCAGGGCTGTTGCGCTGGCGGCGCCAACCCACCAGGCCTGGCGCTGGCCTAGGTCCGCTGCAGCGGTGCCCGGCAGTTCTGGCGGCAGGCCTAGCGTGGGTGCCAGGCAAAACACCGCAAAGCCGGCCAGGCCCCAAAGCGCACCGGTGCCAACACGCTTGGGCTCCCGTAGGCTGTAGAGGGCTGCGAGGATAAGAGCGAAGCCCACTGCGACCACAAGGTTGCCACCGGTGGTAGACAACACTCGCTGCCAGCCATCTTCCGGCGACCAGGCCTCAGCACTGTGTTCGTGCGCCGCTGCGCCCTCGCCATGGGCGTGCTGTTCGGCGGGGGCGGCGGTTTCGTAGGTTTCGGCCTGCAAGATGAGCGGGCTGACCCAGAAGCTTTGCAGCAGGGTGAGCAACAGGGCCGCAAGCAACCCGCTGAAACCCGCGGTACGGGCGATACGCGTGATCATTGGCGGTTACTCAGTGGCAGGGGAAGGCGGCGCTGTGGCGCGTATCGTGGGCAGCGTTGTGTACGGCTTCGATATGCGAAAAGCCAGCAAAGTAGACCAGGCAAAGCCCCAGCAGGCTGGCGCCTACCGCAACTGCAATGCGCTGGCTGAGTGTGACGGGGGTGGCGATACTTGGGGTGTTGGCGCTGGTGACGGGCATGACGCGTTCCTCTGCTTTTTGTGGGCAACGGGCAAGCGCGGCAGCCCCGGGCGGCGCCCAGGGGTATGCGACAGCGCCCGCCCACCGCGGGGTGTTCATAGGCGCAAGGCCGGTCTCCGGGCTGGCGAGGAGGAGGTTGGCTCCTTGAAAACGTCACCTTCCCATGCCAAGGGTGATGGCACAGTGGTACAGACGCTTCGCTCGCTTACCGTTGCGGGGGCAGCACCGGCTTGGTCAAAGCCCTGTTGCAGGCCTGTGACGCACCGGTTTCCCGTTTCACCCCCATAGGGGCACCTTGACGCAGGGCACTAGAAAAGCACGAGGTGGGCCAGCCGTCAATTGCCTGTCAAACCGGCAAGCCGTCACGGACAAACGCTTGCAGTTGCTCTCCCTCCAGGCGGTAGCGCACCCACTCATCCTGCGGCTGAGCGCCCAGCGATTCGTAAAACTTGATGGCTGGCTCGTTCCAGTCCAGCACGCTCCATTCCAGGCGGCCCCAGCCATGGGCCACGGCCTCCCGGGCGATGTACCTGAGCATCTGCTTGCCGGCACCGTCCCCGCGCTGATCCGGGGTGATGTACAGGTCTTCGAGGTAAATGCCGCTGCGCCCCAGCCAGGTGGAATAGCTTTGGAAATACACGGCAAAGCCAATGGCCCGGCCGTCACGTTCGCCGATCAGGCACTGCACGGTGCTGTGCTCATCGAACAGGCTGCGTTCAATGTCCTGCAGGGTGGCCAGCACTTCGTGCCGGGCACGCTCGTATGCCGCCAGTTCGGTGATGAACGTCAAAATCTGCTGCGCATCGGTGCGCACCGCCGGGCGAATAACCACGCTCATGGTGAATACCCCTGTTTCGAAATTGGCAATACAGTGAGGTGTATCTCATTAATTAAAGGTAACTGTACCGGTCGCTCGGGTGGCGGACTCCGGTAGTGTGACGGCATACCGCACCTACTGGAATGCCTGGCCATGTTTGCCTCTGTCGACCTGCTCGCTGCTTTTATCCTGTTCGCCTTCGTTTCGTCCATCACCCCGGGACCCAACAACACCATGTTGCTGGCCTCCGGGGTGAACTTCGGCGTGCGCCGCACGATTCCGCATGCCATGGGGGTAAGCATCGGTTTCATGGCGATGGTGCTGGCGGTGGGGCTTGGCCTGGGCGAAGTGTTCAAGGCGTGGCCATCCCTGTATACCGTGCTGCGCTACGCGGGTGCGGCCTACCTGCTCTACCTGGCCTGGAAGATTGCCAACGCTGGGCCTGTGGGCGCAGCGGCCAGGCAAGGGAGTAAGCCATTTGGCTTCTGGGCAGCTGCTGCTTTCCAGTGGGTCAACCCCAAAGCCTGGGTGATGGCGGTGGGCGCGATTACCACGTACACACCCGCTCAAGGCTACGTCACCAACGTGGTAGTGATCGCGGCGCTGTTTGCGTTGGTGAACTTGCCCAGCGTCGGCATCTGGGTGATGTTTGGCAGCGCGTTGCGCAGCGTGTTGCAGAACCCGCGCTGGCTGATGCTGTTCAATGTCCTGATGGCCCTGCTGCTGGTGATTTCGCTGTACCCACTGCTGTTTGTAGAATCGGCGTTTCACTAGCACTACAGGTAGCGCGCCGCGATGCAACTGATTCCATGGTCCCATCAATGCGACGAGGGCTTCACCCTGCGTGGCTGGCGCACAGAAGCCAGTGGGCGACCGCTGTTGCATTTTCTGCACGGCAATGGCTTTTGCAGCCTGGCTTATCAACCCATGCTGGCGCGCCTGGCCGGCCATTTCGACTTGTGGCTCAGTGACGCGCAAGGGCACGGCGACAGCGACCACGGTGGCGTGTTTCGCGGTTGGAACCGCACCGCTGCGCTGGCCGTCGAGGCCTTCGAATGCGGGCGGAGCGAGTATGGCGAGGTACCCCGCGTGGCCCTCGGGCACAGTTTTGGCGGCGTGCTTACCAGCCTGATGCTGGCGGCTGAGCCCCAGCTGTTCCAACGCGCTGTATTACTGGACCCAGTACTGTTCAGCAAGCGCATGTTGGCTGTGCTGGGTGCAGCAAGGGTGGTCGGCCTGCACCGTCACCACCCCATGGCACGCCAGGCTGCGCGGCGGCGCAGTTTCTGGCCTGACCGGCCTTCGGCGCATGCTTCGCTGCAGGGCCGGGGTATTTTCAAGGGTTGGCACGATGCAGCGCTGCAAGCCTACATCGACCATGCCTTGGGCGAATGCGAGAAGGGCGTGGTGCTCAAGTGCAGGCCCAGCCGCGAGGTGGAGATCTTCAGCTCATTTCCTCGGCGCTTGTGGCCAACCTTGTTACGCATCGCCGTCCCCACGCGCATTCTGTACGGGGAACATACCTACCCCTTCGTGCCGGTCTCGGCAAACCGGCTGGCGAGCCTCAACAGCCACGTGAGTGCTCGGCAAGTGGCGGGCGGGCATTGCTTCATGCAGGAAGACCCAGGCAATGCTGCTGACCTGGCGACTGGTTTTTTACTCGGCACTGTCCCATAGGTGGGACGATGCATGCCATGGCGGCAGGCTACTCAGCTATAGGCACCATTGCTAAGGTGTTCTCAGCCAATGAGGACCTCCCCATGAAAACGATTCTCGGTATCCACCGCAGCCCCCAACCCCACTGGGTGGGTGACGGTTTCCCGGTGCGCAGCCTGTTCACCTACGACAACCTGGCTAGCCGTATAAGCCCGTTTTTGCTACTGGACTATGCCGGCCCTCACACCTTTTCACCCACCCAGGTCCGGCGCGGGGTGGGTGAGCACCCTCATCGTGGCTTCGAGACGGTGACCATCGTGTACCAGGGCGAGCTTGAGCACCGTGACTCGACGGGGGCTGGCGGCTTCATCGGCCCCGGTGATGTGCAGTGGATGACGGCCGCAGACGGCATCATCCATGAAGAGTTTCATTCGCCGCGGTTTGCGCAAACGGGTGGAACGCTGGAGATGGTGCAGCTGTGGGTAAACCTGCCGGCCCGTGACAAGCGCGCGGCAGCGGGCTACCAGACCCTGTTGGCGCAGGATATCCCGGTGGTGCCGCTGGGCGGCGAATCCGGGAGCCTGCGCGTGATCGCCGGCAGCTACCAGGGCGCTTTGGGCCCTGCACGCACGTTCACGCCGATGGATGTATGGGACATGCGCCTGCAGGCAGGGGCGAGCGTCACGCTACCCGTCGCCGCTGGCCGCAATGCAGCGCTGGTGGTACTGCAGGGCACGGTCACCATCAACGGGGCGCAACAGGCGGGGCCCTCGAGCCTGGTGCTGTTTGATCCGGCAGGGCAGGATCTGCAGCTTGAAGCAAGAGGAACTGCAAGCGTTCTGCTGCTCAGTGGCGAGCCGATCGACGAGCCGATTGTGGGTTACGGCCCGTTCGTGATGAACAGCCAGGCCGAGATCATCGAGTCTTTCGAGGCTTTCCAGGCCGGCAAATTCGGGCAGATGCAGGGCGATCGCGGTGGTGCCTCGCATTGATGCACCGCTCGTCGCAGGGTGGTGATTCTGCCCGAACCTAACCTCACCCCAGGGGTTCTTCAGCTAAGGTGCTAGATGAACCCCTGCATGCTCATCACTGCAGCGCATCGACGTTTGGCCAAAGATGCTCATTATCAATTGGCGCTCAGCCTGATACAGGCGTACTTACATTGAACAGGCCATCGCCAGAGAGGGTCGTACCATGTCGTTGATAGGCGTTTCGATGCTGGAAATGCGGCAGATGATCGAGCATGCCTGCCTGCCAGATCGTTGTGAAATCAGCTGCGCTGACGGTAATAACCTGACCATCCGCCTTGCCCAGGGCCAGAACTTCGAGCGCGGTGTGAGCCTGAGCGGTGTACCGCTGCACAGTCTCAACAGCTGCCGCGACCTGGTGAACTTGGTTGGGCAGCTGCATGCGCTGCGCTGCAAAAGCTCTGCGCGGGCGAAGGCGACTGCCTGATCACGCCCGATTGATGTACGCGCTTTAGCCGTTAGCGCAGCTCCAGCAGCAGGTTCAGGCCGCCGTCCCCGCATTTGCCTTTGTCGCGCACTACGCCATGGTAGCTGCGCCCGTCCAGCATGAATGCAACGCTGTGCGCCCTGTCGACCTTGTCTGGCAGCGGCGGGCAGATGTGCATGCGCAGCGCAGGTCGCCCTTGGAGGCTCAGCGGTGCCAGCTGGCACTGGCACTCCACACTCAGCGCCACGGGGCCGAACAGCGTGTCACGCACGTAATCCAGTTGCAACGATGCATTGGGGGCGCGGCCTGGCATCTTCATGGTCGGGTGCCTCTGGTGGAAAGTGGCGGGACGGCGTGATGCTGGGTCATGACAGTCTCCTGTGAGCTGACGATGGTGCCTGGTGGCACACGTTTCGGCTAATGCACTATCCACAACCCGCCTTGCGGAAGGTCAGGTTGATCCGGCGCTCGCCCATGCGCGGGTGAACCCCGGGCTTGATCGGCAGCACGCCGTGAAAGCGTAGACGGTCTTCTCCGCCCCAAACCAGTACATCACCATGGCTAAGCGGGATGCGCTGAGTCTTGTCAGCCCGTTGTTGTCCCCCGAATAGAAACACGGCCGGAAGCCCCAGGGAAACCGACACGATAGGCTGATCGAAATCGCGCTCGTCGCGGTCCTGGTGCAGGGTGAGGCGGGTGCCTGGCTGGTAGTGGTTGACCAGGCATGCGTCTGGAACGAACCCGTCGAAGCCGGCAACAGCCGCGCTGCGCGAGGCAAACGCAGTGAGCACATCGGGCAATGCTGGCCATGGCTGGCCACTGACGGGGTCGGTGGGGCTGTAGCGGTAGCCTTTGGCGTCACTGACCCAGCCCAGTTCACCACAGTTGGTCAACGCCACCGCCATGTGCAGGCCGCCCGGAGTGCGCATGTGCCGGAACGGCGCAGCCCTCAGTACCGGGCGCAGGGCGTCCAGCATCGCCTCCAGGCCGGGCAGGGCGAAGCCTGGCAACAGCACCGTATGGCTGGCCAGGCGATGCGGCTGTGGGCCGAACAGGTCAAGGTCGGACTGAATCATCAGGGGTCAAATCCCTCCGCCGAGTCAATATCGCGGTTTCATGCAAACTTATTGGTGTCAATTCGACATTAAACTCAAAATGTTTCTGAACGCCGTTCGTCAGTGAGCGGTCTTGATCATTGGGCCCGGCCGAGGCCGCTTACCGATGATGAGGATTAGAAATGTCTGAGCACGTACCGGACAACCCCCGCAGGGACTTCCTGCGTAAGACCTTGACCCTGATACCTGTGGTAACGGTCGCCAGTACCGGCCTGGGCCTGGGCGCCAGTGCGGTGATAGCCGAGCCAGCTCGCAGCCCCAACGTGCCAGAAAAAACCGACGCCGCCCAGTACCAGCCGGCATTTTTCACCGTGGACGAATACGCCTTCCTCCAAGCCGCGGTGAGCCGCCTGATCCCGGCCGACGAGTTGGGCGCCGGCGCCCTGGAGGCCGGTGCCGCCGAGTATATCGACCGGCAGATGGGCACCCCCTATGCCAGCGGGGCCTTGTGGTACATGCAAGGCCCCTTCAATGCAGACGCCGCACCCGAGCTGGGTTACCAGTTGCAGCTCAACCCGCAGCAGATCTACAGGCTAGGCATCGCCGGTGTGCTGGGCTGGTGCAAGGCCCAGTGCAGCAAGCCGTTCCATGAACAAAGCGCTGCCCAGCAGGACCGTGTGCTCGCCGCACTGGAGGCGGGCGACCTGGTGTTGCAGGACGTCCCTGCCAAGGCCTTCTTCAGCCTGCTGTTGCAGAACACCCGTGAAGGCTTTTTCTGCGACCCCGTGCATGGCGGTAACAAAGGCATGGTCGGCTGGAAGCAGATCGGCTTCCCCGGTGCCCGCGCCGATTTCATGGACTGGGCCGAGCGCAACGAGCGCTACCCGTTCCCACCGGTGTCCATTCGTGGGGAGAGGGCCTGAACCATGGCAAACACGTTGAAGAAAGTGGATGCGGTGATCGTCGGGTTTGGCTGGACCGGCGCCATCATGGCCAAGGAACTGACCGAGGCAGGGCTGCAGGTGGTCGCCCTGGAGCGCGGCCCAATGCAGGACACCTATCCAGACGGCAATTACCCCCAGGTGATCGACGAGCTCACCTACAGCGTGCGCAAGAAACTGTTCCTGGACCTGTCCAAGGAAACCGTCACCATCCGCCACACGGTCAACGACGTAGCCTTGCCGTACCGGCAACTGGGCGCTTTCCTGCCGGGTAAAGGGGTAGGCGGTGCCGGGCTGCATTGGTCCGGTGTGCACTTTCGTGTAGACCCGATCGAGTTGCGCATGCGCAGCCATTACGAAGAGCGCTATGGCAAGTCGTTCATTCCCCAGGACATGACCATCCAGGACTTCGGCGTTACCTATGAAGAACTGGAGCCGTATTTTGATTTTGCCGAGAAGGTCTTCGGCACCTCTGGTCAAGCCTGGACCGTGAAGGGCGAAGTGGTAGGGCGGGGCAAGGGGGGCAACCCATACGCCCCAGACCGCTCCAACCCCTTCCCGCTGGTGTCACAGAAGAACGTGGTATCCGCCCAGCTGTTCCAGCAGGCCACCTCGGCGCTGGGCTATCACCCCTACAACCTGCCGTCGGCCAATACCTCGGGCCCTTACACCAATCCCTATGGCGCGCAGATGGGACCGTGCAACTTCTGCGGTTTCTGCAGCGGTTACGTGTGCTACATGTATTCCAAGGCCTCACCCAACGTGAACATTCTGCCAGCGTTGCGCCAGGTGCCTAACTTCGAGCTGCGGGCCAATGCCCACGTGCTGCGGGTGAACCTGGACGACAGCAAGCAACGTGCAACCGGCGTGACCTACATCGACGCCCAGGGCCGTGAACTGGAGCAACCGGCCGACCTGGTGATCCTGGCCGCGTTCCAGTTCAACAACGTGCGCCTGATGCTGCTGTCCGGGATCGGCAAGCCTTACGACCCTGTGAAGAACGAAGGTGTGGTCGGGCGCAACTTCGCTTACCAGAACATGGGCACGGTCAAAGCCTTTTTCGACAAGGACGTGCACACCAACAACTTCATCGGTGCAGGTGGCAACGGTGTTGCCATCGACGACTTCAATGCCGACAACTTCGACCATGGCCCCCATGGCTTTGTCGGCGGCTCACCCATGTGGGTGAACCAGGCAGGCTCGCGGCCGATTGCCGGTGTCGCCAACCCCCCGGGTACACCTGCCTGGGGCAGTGCCTGGAAGAAGGCCACCGCCGACTACTACACCCACCAACTGTCGATGGACGCCCATGGCGCACATCAGTCCTACCGGGGCAATTACCTGGACCTGGACCCCAGCTACCGCGATGCCTACGGCTTGCCGCTGTTGCGCATGACCTTCGACTGGCAGGACAACGACATTCGCATGAACCAGTTCATGGTCGACAAGCTGAGCAAAATCGCCCAAGCGATGAACCCTAAATCCATCGCCGTGCTGGGCAAGCAGGTGAAAGAACATTTCAACACTGCCAGCTACCAGACCACCCACCTGAACGGTGGTGCGATCATGGGGACCGACCCCGCCACCAGTGCACTGAACCGCTACCTGCAATGCTGGGATGTGCACAATGTATTCGTCCCGGGCGCCTCTGCGTTCCCTCAGGGCCTTGGCTACAACCCGACCGGGCTGGTGGCCGCGCTGACGTACTGGTCCGCCCGGGCCATTCGGGAGCAGTACCTGAAGAACCCCGGCCCGCTGGTGACGGTTTAAGGAGCGATGAACATGAACAGAATGTTGATCGCGACTTTGCTGATGGGCACCGGGCTTTGCGCCCAAGCGGCGCAGCCCGACCCGCAACAGGTGCAGCAAGGTGAATACCTGGCCCGCGCGGGCGACTGCGTGGCCTGCCACACGGCCAAGGGCGGCAAGCCATTTGCGGGCGGGCTGCCTATGGAAACCCCCATCGGCACAATCTACTCCACCAATATCACGCCGTCGCCCGAGGGCATCGGCAGCTACTCCTTCGAGGACTTCGACCAAGCGTTGCGCCGCGGCATCGCCAAGGACGGCAGCACGCTTTACCCGGCCATGCCGTACCCGTCCTACGCGCGCCTGACCGAAGACGATATGCAGGCGCTGTATGCCTATTTCCAGCACGGCGTGCAGCCGGTGGCCGAGCCCAACAGGGACAGCGACATCCCCTGGCCGCTGAGCATGCGCTGGCCGCTGGCGATCTGGCGTGGCCTGTTCGCCCCGGATGCCAAGCCCTGGCAGGCGGCCCCGGCCAGTGACCCGGTCATCGACCGCGGGGCGTATCTGGTCGAAGGCCTGGGCCACTGCGGCGCGTGCCACACCCCACGGGCGCTGACCATGCAGGAAAAAGCCCTGAACCCGCAGGAAGGTGAGGCGTTTCTGGCCGGTAGCGCGCCGCTGGAGGGCTGGATTGCCAAGAACCTGCGCGGTGACCACAAGGATGGCCTGGGCAGTTGGAGCGAGGCCCAGCTGGTGCAGTTTCTCAAGACCGGCCGCAGTGACAACAGCGCGGTATTCGGTGGCATGAGTGACGTGGTGGAGCACAGCATGCAGTACATGACCGATGCCGACCTGACTGCAATTGCCCGTTACCTGAAAACCTTGCCGCCAAGCAACCCGAACGACAAACCGCATCAATACGACAGCAAGGTGGCCGATGCCTTGTGGCAGGGCGATGACGGCAAGGCAGGTGCTGCGGTGTACATCGACAACTGCGCGGCTTGCCACCGCACCGACGGCAAGGGCTACACCCGCGTGTTCCCGGCACTGGCCGGCAACCCCGTGGTGCAGACCGCCGATGCCACCTCGCTGATTCATTTGGTGCTCAAGGGTGGCACGCTGCCGGCAACCCATACGGCACCCTCCAGTTTCACCATGCCAGCCTACGCCTGGCGGCTGAATGACCAGCAGGTGGCGGACGTGGTCAACTTCATCCGCACCAGTTGGGGCAACCAGGCAAGTACCGTCAAGCCCGGCGATGTAGCTGACCTGCGCACCAGCGACATGCGCCAGACATCAGGCGATGACCTGGGGCAGGTGACGGACCACTAGGCCCTGCCGAGGTGTGACCCGACAGATGGCAGATTGACGAATGAGCCGGTTTTTGGTGTATTGAAACCGGTTTCATCGCCCTAACAATAACGATCAGGAACTGCCATGACCGACGCGCCTGCCCATGCCCGCGAACGGGTCACCATCAGCGAAGTCGCCCGTGTTGCCGGGGTCTCCAAGGCAACCGTGTCGCGTTATATCGGCGGCGACCGGCAGTTGCTGGCCGACGCCACCGCCGCGCGGCTGGCCCAGGTCATCGAACAGCTGGGCTACCGGCCCAACCAGATGGCCCGTGGCCTGAAGCGGGGCCAGACGCGGTTGATCGGCATGCTGGTTGCCGACATCCTCAACCCGTATTCAGTGGCCGTGATGCATGGCGTTGAAACCGCCTGCCGCCAGCACGGCTACAGCCTGGTGGTGTGCAACACCAACCGTGACGACGAACAGGAGCGCCATCATCTGCGGGCGTTGCAGTCGTACAACGTCGAGGGGCTGATCGTGAACACCCTCGGCCATCAGCCTGGCGAGTTGCTGAACCTCATGCGGGACATGCCCATGGTGCTGGTGGACCGACAACTGCCCGAGCTGAAGGTGGACCTGGTTGGCCTGGACAACCTCGACGCCGTGGAGCAGGCCATCGCGCACCTGCATGCACGCGGCTACCGGGACATCCTGGCCGTCACCGAGCCGCTGGACGGTACCAGTTCGCGGGCGGAGCGGGTTCAAGCCGTCGGCACCTCTGTCGGTCAACGCCCCGGCATGCGCCAGCAGGTCCTGCACACAGGCCCTGGCCTCGATGCGGGGCTCGCAGCATTCCTTGCGCAGAGCGGCCATGGCCCGCAGGCCATCTTCACCTGCAACGGCGTCGCCACCCTGGAGGTCACTCGCAGCCTGCGTGCTGCAGGCCGTGATCTGTTTGCCGACGTCGGCCTTATCGCCCTGGACGACCTGGACTGGTACCCATTGGTCGGCAGCGGCATCACGGCCTTGGCCCAGCCCACCGAACGCATCGGCATGGCGGCGTTTGACAGCCTGCTGGGCCGGCTGCAAGGCGACAGCGGCATCGCCAGGCGCATCGACTTCAAAGCCTCCTTGCTGATACGAGGCTCGACTTCCCCACGCTAACTACCGGCAGCCTCCGCTACGGCGAATACTGCTGGCGAAAAATGAAACCGGTTTCAAAAGGACAATAACAATGCACCCGATCCCCGTTTCCATCAGCCTCTCCAGCTACGGCGCGGACTATGTTCGCCAGCGTGGCCAGGAGCAATTCATCGATCTGCTGGCACGGGCCGGCGCCCGACGGGTGGAGTTGCGCGAGGAGCTGTTCTCCTGCCTGCCAGACCCACTTGCCCTGGGCGCCGTCATCGCCGCGGCCGGCCTGGACTGCGTGTATTCCACGCCGCTGGAGCTGTGGGCGCCAGACGGCCTGCCCGATACACGAGTGACCCAGAAGCTGCACATTGCGCACGAACTGGGTGCAGCAGCGGTCAAGGTCTCCCTGGGGCATTACCACACCGGCTGCGACCTGGCGGCCTTGCGTGAGCTGGTGCCAGCGCAGGGGCCAATGTTGCTGGTAGAAAACGACCAGACTTCTCAAGGTGGCCGCATCGCAGCGCTGCTGGCGTTCTTCCAGCGGGCGGATGAAGCTGGGCTCGGGGTGGGCATGACTTTCGACATCGGCAACTGGCAGTGGCAGGGCGAAGCCGTGGAACAGGCTGCCAGCCAGCTGGGCCGCTGGGTGCAGTACGTGCACTGCAAAGCCGTTCGACAGCTTGCCGACGGCCGTTTGGCCGCGGCACCACCGCAAGTGGCTGACCTGCAGGCCTGGGACCGGCTGCTGGCGCAGTTCAGCCCGGGTGTGGTGCGTGCCGTGGAGTACCCACTGGTGGGCGATGACCTGCTGCAGGTTACCCGCGACCAGGTGCGCCATCTGGCCGTACTGGGGCTGGGCGCACGGGCCGAGGAGGTGAGCCATGCTTAAGCAGGATGTGCTGTGCTTTGGTGAAACCATGGCCATGTTCGTGGCCGAGCAACTGGGCGACCTCGCCAGTGTCAGCCTTTTCAACAAGCGTATTGCCGGGGCCGACAGCAACGTGGCCATTGGCCTGGCACGCCTGGGCTTCAGCGTACGATGGGTGAGCCGGGTAGGGGATGACTCGTTGGGCCGCTTTGTGCTGGACAACCTGCGCGGCGAAGGCCTGGACTGCTCGGACGTACAGATAGACCCGGCTCACCCCACTGGCTTTCAGCTCAAGGGCCGCTGCGACGATGGCAGTGACCCCGCAGTGGAGTACTTCCGCCGGGGCTCGGCGGCCAGTCACATGACCCCGGCCCTGCTGCAGCCGGGCTGGCTGCAGGCCCGGCATGTGCACGCTACCGGTATTCCGCTGGCCCTGTCCGAGGGCTGCCGCAGCCTGTCGCACACGTTGGTGGATGCCATGCGCAGTGCCGGGCGCAGCGTCTCCTTCGACCCCAACCTGCGCCCTTCGCTGTGGCCGGACCTGCGCACCATGGTGCAGCAGACCAATGCACTGGCAGAAAAGGCCGACTGGGTGCTGCCGGGCCTTGAGGAAGGCCGCTTGCTCACCGGCCAGCAGACCCCGGCCGACATCGCCGGCTTCTACCTGGACCTTGGCGTCGAGCTGGTGGTGATCAAGCTGGGGGACGCAGGCGCCTATTTCCGCAGTGCCAACAGCGAAGGCCAGGTCGCCGCCGTGCGCGCGCCCCAGGTTGTGGACACCGTGGGTGCGGGTGACGCATTTGCCGTCGGCGTGCTCAGCGCGCTGCTGGAAGGGCGTGACATCGGCCAGGCGGTTGCCCGTGGCAACTGGTGCGGCAGCCGCGCCGTGCAGTCGCGGGGCGATATGGAGGGCCTGCCCCGGCGCCACGAACTGGAGGCCTACGAACGGCTGCCACAGCCCTGAAGTTGCCCCAACCAATCACCTGTCGCGACAAAAACAACAAGCTCAGGAGAACCACCCCATGAACAGCAAAAGCCTGGCCCCACGCCGTTGGTGGTACATCATCCCCATCGTGTTCTTCACCTATAGCCTTGCTTACCTAGACCGCGCCAATTACGGCTTCGCAGCTGCCTCAGGCATGGCCGATGACCTGCGCATCACCCCCGTGCTGTCGTCGCTGCTGGGGGCACTGTTTTTCCTCGGGTACTTCTTTTTCCAGGTGCCTGGGGCCATCTACGCCGAGAAGCGTAGCGTAAAGAAGCTGATCTTTGTCTGCCTGATCCTCTGGGGCGGGCTCGCCACGCTCACGGGCATGGTCAGCAACGTCTACATGTTGATCGGCATCCGCTTTCTGCTGGGCGTGGTCGAGGCGGCCGTGATGCCGGCGATGCTGGTGTACCTGTGCCACTGGTTCACCCGTGCCGAGCGCTCACGGGCCAACACGTTCCTGATGCTGGGCAACCCGGTGACCATCCTGTGGATGTCGGTGGTTTCGGGGTACCTCATCAAGCATTTCGACTGGCGCTGGATGTTCATCATCGAAGGCCTGCCGGCGGTGATCTGGGCGTTCTGCTGGTGGCACCTGGTGGACGACCGCCCGGCCCAGGTCACCTGGCTGAGCGACACGGAGAAGCGCGACCTGCAGCACGCACTGGCTGCCGAGCAGCAGGGCATACCGCCGGTGAAGAACTACCGTGAGGCGTTCCGGTCGCGGCAAGTGATCATCCTGTCGCTGCAGTACTTCTGCTGGAGCATCGGCGTATACGGCTTCGTGCTGTGGCTGCCCTCCATTCTCAAGCAGGCTGCCAACGTGGATATCGTCGAAGCCGGCTGGCTGGCCTCGGTGCCTTACCTGGCGGCGGTACTGGCCATGGTGGGTGTGTCGTGGGCATCGGACCGCCTGCAGAAACGCAAGTGCTTTGTGTGGCCACCGCTGCTGATCGCCGCCATTGCCTTCTATGGCTCGTATGCACTGGGCAGCGAGCACTTCTGGTTGTCGTATGGGTTGCTGGTGGTGGCGGGTGCCTGCATGTACGCACCCTACGGCCCGTTCTTCGCCATCGTGCCGGAAATTCTGCCGGCCAACGTGGCCGGCGGCGCCATGGCCCTGGTCAACAGTATGGGTGCGCTGGGGTCGTTCGGCGGCTCGTGGTTGGTGGGTTACCTGAACGGCGCCACAGGCAGCCCGGGCGCTTCGTACCTGTTCATGTGCGGTGCACTGCTGTGCGCCGTGGCACTCACTGCGGCCCTCAACAATTCAACCACCTCCGGCCGGGCCAAGCGTCAGCGCCCGCGGCTGGCGATGAACCACTAGGAAGCGATCATGAACAAGCGCATCGTGCTGTACAAACGCCTTTCACCAGACCTGCTCGCGCGGCTTGGGCAGCACGTGGAGGTGACCTTCGTAGACTTGGCCCAGCCCGATGGGCTGGCCAGGCTGCGCGAGGCATTACCGGGCGCACAAGGGCTGTTGGGCGCAAGCTTGCGCCTGGATGCCAGCCTGCTGGACCTCGCGCCCGACCTTGAGGTGATTGCCAGCGTGTCGGTAGGGGTGGACAACTACGATATCGCTGACCTCGATCGGCGCGGGGTAATGCTCACCAACACCCCGGACGTACTCACCGAAACCACTGCAGACACGGGCTTTGCGCTGATCCTGGCGACAGCCAGGCGCGTGGTGGAGCTGGCCAACTGGGTGCGCGAGGGCCACTGGCAGGCCAGCCTGGGGCCCGCCCATTTCGGCTGCGACGTGCACGGCAAGACGCTGGGTATCGTGGGCATGGGGCGTATTGGCGAGGCCCTGGCTCGGCGCGCAGCGGCGGGTTTCGGTATGCGCGTGGTGTATCACAGCCAGCGGCCCAAGCCTGAGGTGCAGGCGCGATACAACGCCCATCGGCGCGACCTGGACGCGCTGCTGGCCGAGGCCGACTTCGTGTGCCTCACCGTGCCGCTCAGTGCCAGTACCGAAGGGCTGATCGGTGCGCGGGAGCTGGCCCTGATGAAGCCTGGGGCCATTCTGGTGAACATCTCCCGGGGGCGCGTGGTGGACGAAGCAGCATTGGCCGAGGCGTTGCAGGCCGGGCGTTTGCGCGGCGCCGGCCTGGATGTGTTCGTGCACGAGCCATTGGCGGCCGACTCGCCGTTGCTGAAACTGGACAAGGTAGTGGCCACACCGCATATCGGTTCGGCCACCGAAGAAACCCGCCAGGCCATGGCCCGCTGCGCGGTAGACAACCTGCTCAGCGCGTTGCGGGGCGAACGGCCAGCCAACCTGGTGAATGGCTAAGCGTCGGGCCCTGGCTGTGACGGGCTTGGCGGGTCAGCGGCAGTTGCCGGCCTTGCGATAACCGGCGGCCTGCGCCTCGCCTTCGCTGGCGAAGTTCACCTGGTTCTTCGACGCGACCTGGTGATAGCCCGGGCAGCCAGAGGCCAGGTGATACACATGGCTGTTGCGGTTGCCAAGCACCGCGCCGACTGCGACGGCACGGGCCTGGCCTGCTGGCTGGCGCGCTGCTGGCACAGCCTGTACCACGCCATCGCCCACGGGCTGGTAATTGGCGGTCCACTGGCGTTCGCCAGTCACGAACGGGTTCGCGTGCCCCATGATTGCGGCAATGCGCCGGTCACGTTCCTTTTCCCAGGCCGAAACCGGGTGTTGCTTGTCCCAGGCCATCAGCAGCTGCTGTTGCTGGCGCGACATGTTCAGCCGGTAGCGGTCGAACATGTAGAACGTGGTGCGTGCTACCAGGCCTTTCACTTCATCGCGGGGCTCGGCGGCGCGCTGCACGAAGTCGACCTTGGTGGTGCACCGCCCGTACTCGCCGGCGTTACCGGCGACCACGCCATAGTTGAAATTGCTGCGGTCGCCGTTCACTTCACCCACGGCCGGGTACAGGTTGAACAGGTCCGCTTCCATGGCGCGGAATACCGGGTCGGTGTCTACGCAATGCTCACGGCCGCCGTTTCTCCAGCACTGGCGCTGGTTGCCGAACGTGTAGGCAGGCACGATGTGCTCCCACTCGGTACGCTCGGCGCGGTTCTGCTGCTTGCGTGTCTGGTAGCCGCAGGAGGCTGCGTCGATGCGCCCGCCAGACTTGCCCACCCAGGTCCACTGGCAGCCACAGTACAACTCGCCCATAGCGCTGCTGGCCTGGTCCATATAGACCCGCTGTTTGGCCACAACCTTGGCTTCGGTGAAGGTGGAGGGCGGGTTTGCCCAAGCTGTGAAGCTCAGAAGCAGCAGTAGGTTCAGGGCGTAACGCAATGATTTCATGGCTAAACAACACGCGGTTCTAACAGGGGCGCGCATTGTAATGCTTTATGTCTGGCTGAACAGCCCGCTAGCCGCGAGGCGCAGCGGGCCCTGTGCGCCAGGCTTATTTAAACCCGGTTACCCCGTGGGGCACGTAAGGGGCCTGCAGGCGCGCGATGTCATCCTCGCCAAGGTGCAGCGCCAGCGCGGCCAGGGCGTCATCCAGGTGCGCGGGCTTGGAGGCGCCGACGATCGGCGCCGACACACCGGCCTTGCCGAGCACCCAGGCCAACGCCACCTGTGCCATGGGCACCCCGCGTTCCCCGGCTATCTGCTCGACCACGTCGATGACCCGGCCGTCCTCCAGCTCGGTTTTTTCATAGAACGACTGGCCGGAAATATCGGTGCGCGTGCGTTCGGTCTGCTGGCCATTGGGCCGGGTCAGTCGGCCGCGTGCCATGGGGCTCCAGGGCATCAGGCCAACACCTTGGTCGAGGCACAGCGGGATCATTTCGCGTTCTTCTTCGCGGTACAGCAGGTTGAGGTAGTTCTGCATCGACACGAACCGGCTCCAGCCGTGGCTGGCCGCCACCTGTTGCGCCTTGGCGAACTGCCAGGCGTACATCGATGAGGCGCCGATGTAGCGGGCCTTGCCGGCCTTCACCACATCATGCAGGGCTTCCATGGTTTCCTCGATGGGCGTGTGGTAGTCCCAGCGATGGATCTGGTAAAGGTCGACATAATCGGTACCAAGGCGCTTCAGGCTGGCGTCGATGCTGGTCATGATGGCCTTGCGCGACAGCCCTTGCTCGTTGGGCCGGCTGGCGCCTTGCCACATGTTGGCGGGGTAGAACACCTTGGTGGCAATGACGGTTTCGTCGCGGCGGGTGAATTCCTTCAGCAGCTTGCCCACGATCACTTCCGAGGTGCCGGCCGAGTAGCTGTTGGCGGTGTCGAAGAAGTTGATGCCTTGTTCCACCGCGTGGCGGATGATCGGCCGGCTGGCCTCTTCACCCAACGTCCAGGGGTGGGTGCCGGCATCTGGTTCACCGAAGGTCATGCAGCCCAGGCACAGCCTAGAGATGTCCAGCCCGGTGCTACCCAGCTTCACGTATTGCATCGTTGTCTCCTTCAGGGGCGCTAATGAGGGGGTCAGCGTACCGACATCGGGCCTGGGGGCAAATCCCGCAGAGGTGCAGGTCTAGCCTGCAAAAATTCACAAGCGCAGCAGCGGCTTCACCTGCTGCTGCAGAAAGTCCGTAACGGCTTTGATACGTGGCGTAGCACGCACATCTTCATGCACGGCCAGCCAGATTTCGATGCTCATGGTCTGGTCGGCGCGGCCCGCCTCGGACAAACTCTGCTCCTGAGCCATGAACGCGGGCAGGCAGGCGATGCCAATGCCGCCTGCGCAAGCCTGTGCCTGTATGCGCAGGTCATTGCTGCGCAGGGCAAACGGATGGCCTACCGCCTGGTGGTCCAACCATTGCTGCTGCGGTGCGCTAGCCTGGGACTCGTCATAGCCGATGTACCGTCTTGCTGCGCCACTGGCCAGATACGCTGGCGAGGCATACAGCCGGTAGTCCAGGCGCCCCAACAAGCTGACTACCAGGGTGGGTTCCACTGGCCTGGCCAGCACGATACTCACGTCTGCCTCGCGACGTGCCAGCGAGGCGCGGGATTTGCTGCCTACCAGCTTCAGCCGCAACTGCGGGTAACGCTGGTAAAGGTCACCCAAGCGTCGCGCGACGATGCTGCCAAGCAGAGCAGGGGGAGCCGACAGGGTGACCTCGCCTTCCACGGCCTGCTGGCCAGCACTGGCGAAATGCTCCAGCGCAAATGATGACATGGCCATCTGCTCGGCCAGCTCCCCCACCCGTCGACCTTCCTCGGTCAACGCGTACGCGCGCGGGCGCCTGTCCACCAGCTTGAGGTTGAGTGAAGCCTCGAGCGCAGCAATGCGCCGGGCAACCGTGGCGGGATCGACACCCAGCGCTCTGGCGGCAGCCGACAAAGAACCGGTGGTGGTGAAGATGGAAAAATAGCGCAGGTCTTCCCAGTCAAACATAAAGGCTCGGTGATTGAGGGGGGGTAGTCGAGGTTAACGGCTAACACTAAAAAGAGAAAACACCCCAGGGCATGGCGCTACGCCGTCGGCACGCGCACACCGGTCTTGACGTTGCTCATGGAAACCAGCGTATTGAAGCGCTTGACGTTGTTGTTCTCGAAAAACAGCTCACGGGTGAGCTGGGTGTACTGCTCCATGTTGCGCACCAGCAGGATCAGCACGAAGTCATAGGCACCCGTGACGTAGTAGCACTGCTGCACCTGAGGGCAGGCCAGGAAGGTGCGCTTCATGGCATCGAGCAGGTCCAGGCGCTCGTTCTCCACCTCAACCTCGGTGATCACGGTCAGTACGTAGCCCAGTTGCACGGGGTCCACCTGGGCCACCGTTGCTGTGATCACGCCATCGGTGGTCATTTTTTTCAGGCGGCGGTTGACCGCGGCCGAGGACAGGTTGACTTGGGTGCCCAGCTGCATTTGCGAGGTGGTAGCGTCTTGCTGTACCGCATCGAGCAAGGCGAGGTCGAAGTGATCGAGGGGCATGATGCGCGTCCAGGGCAAACTGAAGGTAATGCGTAATGAAAGTGCGTCAAGCACTCGATAATCAAGCTTTTATTGCACTGGCAGTGAATAGAATCTCCCCATTCGGATAAATGATCCTTATGGGCGGAGAACGGTATGGACACGGAACCTGCACTGCGCCTGGATGGCGCACTGCTGCTGCGGCAGCTTCACGCGCTTGGCCAGGTGGGCGCGGACCCTTACCAGGGCGGCCGCACGCGCATCGCGCTCACTGATGCAGACAAGGCCGGGCGGGACATGCTGGTGGGCTGGATGAAGGCCCTAGACCTGCACGTGCAGGTGGACCGCATTGGCAACATCTTTGCCACCTTGCCTGGGCGCGGCAAAGGCGCCGGGCAAGCGCCGTTGATGATGGGCTCGCACATCGACACGGTCACCAATGCCGGCGCCCTGGACGGTTGCTACGGCGTGCTGGCGGGCCTTGCGGTACTGCGCGCCTACCGGGTGGCTGGGCGGCTGCCCGAGCGCCCGCTCACCGTCGCGGCGTTCACCAACGAGGAGGGCGTGCGCTACCAACCCGACATGATGGGCTCGCTGGTGCATGCTGGGGGGCTGGCGCTGCAGCAAGCGCTGGACACCAAAGGCAGTGACGGTACTCGCCTTGGCGACGAACTGGCACGCATCGGCTACGCGGGCCAGCTTGAGCCAGGGGCGATCGCTGCCCATGAATATGTCGAGCTGCACATCGAGCAAGGCCCGATCCTGGAGGCAGAAGGCGTTCAGATTGGCGTGGTGGAGCGCCTGCAGGGTATTTCGTGGCAGCAGGTGCAGGTCAAGGGCCACGCCAACCACGCCGGTACCACCCCCACCGCATTGCGGCATGATGCCGGGTTCGTCGCCTGTGCGGTGGGGGCAGCGCTGCGTGACCTGGCAACGGACTGCCCAACCACGCTGGCAACGGTCGGTTGCATGCAGTTCGAACCCAACGTCATCAATGTCATCCCGCGCAAGGCAACGTTCACGGTCGACCTGCGTGATCCTGACGAAAGCCGCCTGGCGGCTGCCGAAGCGCGTCTTGAACAGCTGCTGGCCGACCTGGCGGAACGCGAGCAGGTCAGCATCAGCAGCGAGCGCCTGGCGCGGTTTGCGCCAGTGGTGTTCGACGCGGGCCTGGCGGATGCCATCGAGCAGTCAGCGGCCCGCCTGGGCTTGAGCCATCGCCGCATGGTGTCAGGTGCCGGCCATGACGCGCAGATGATCGCCCGCACGGCACCGGCAGCGATGATCTTCGTGCCCAGCCAGGGCGGTATCAGCCATAACCCGCGTGAGCACACCGATGACGCGCTGTTGATCCAGGGTGCCAACGTGCTGCTGGACGTCGTGGTCCAGCGCTTGAGCAGGGCCTGACCCACGCCTGTGTGGGCTTTTCACTGACTATTGCTATCGCTGGCTTGCCAGCAGGAGCCGTACTGCATGTTCGTTCGTAACCCCAACGCTTGCCGCCAGCCTTACCCACGTGCCCTTCAAGCGGTGATGAGCATCGCCATCGCCCAACAGAGCCGCCACTGGCTGGGCGGGTGGGCTCGCCTGAACCAGAAGCCCACCCCGCTGTACAGCTTGCCCGGCCTAGCCGCCGAACTAGGTGTTGCGCAGGTAGCGGTCAAGGATGAATCTGTGCGCTCGGAACTGGGCAGCTTCAAGGCACTGGGTGCGCCTATCGCGCTGCTGCGCCTGGTACTGGGAAGCTTCCCCCTGCAACGCATGCACCCGTACGGCGTGCTTGCGGGGCACCACGCTCAGTTGCTCAGCGCGTTCACCGTTGTCAGTGCAACCGATGGCAACCACGGGCGGGCCCTGGCTGCGGCAGCGCAGAGCATAGGTTGCCGCTGTGTGATCGTGCTGCATGCGCACGTGAGCATCGAGCGTGAGCGCGCCATTGCCGCGTACGGTGCCCTGATCGTGCGTATTGCCGGCAATTATGACGCGTCGGTGGCACACGCCGCTGCGCTGGCCGCCAGCAACGGCTGGCACGTGGTGTCCGACACGTCCTATGAAGGTTACGAGGTAATCCCGCGGGACGTGATGCAGGGTTACGCCACCATTGCTGCAGAAGTCGTCGAAGCCAACGCCGCGCAGCCACCGTTCACCCATGTCTTCCTGCAAGGTGGGGTGGGCGGCCTGGCGGCAGGTGTTGTCAGCTACCTGTGGGAACTCTACGCGGAGCACCGTCCGGTGTTCTTGGTGGTTGAGCCCGAACAGGCCGACTGCCTGTACCAGAGCGCGTTGCGCGGTGAGCCGGCCAAGGCTACCGGGTCGGTGGACTCGGTGATGGCGGGGCTGGCCTGCGGCGAAACATCACCGCTGGCGTGGCGCTTCTTGCAAACCAGCGTCGATGCCTTCATGACCATCAGTGATGCCGAAGCGATAGCTGCCATGCGTCGCCTGGCAGCCGGCAGTGAAGGTGACATACCGGTGTTGGCGGGTGAGTCCGCCGTGGCCGGGCTGGCAGGCGCCATGCACTTGCTTGAACAAGCGCCCGACGTTGCAGCGGGCCTGGCCCTTGGCCCTGAAGCACGACTGCTTGTGATCAGTACCGAGGGCGCCACAGCCCCGGGTGTGTATGCCGAACTGGTGGGGGAGCGCGCCGAATCGGTACTGGCGCGTCAGGCTGCGTGGGCGGCTGCCTGACCCTGGTAAGGTTCAGTGGCCGCCCTTCATCCGCCGGGCGATGAAGTACAGCCCAAGGCCTGCCAGGGCGGTAGCCGCGCCAATGAAACCGGTGCTGGTCCAGCCCATGCCTGCCGTGATGGCCATACCGCCCAGCCAGGGGCCCAGGGCATTGGCCAGGTTGAATGCCGCGTGGTTCGAGGCAGCGGCAAGGCTCGGCGCCTCGTGGGCGATGTCCATCAGGCGGATCTGTAACGGGGCTGCCAGGGCGATCATGGTGCCCACCAGGCCCACGCCGAGCAGCAGGCTCCACAGGGCGTGGGCAGCGAAGGTAAAGAACAGCAGTACCGCGATGGACCATGCCAGCACCAACCCCACCGCCCGGAACTGCAGCCGGTCAAACAGCTTGCCGCCGGCAATGTTGCCGATGATACCGCCCAGGCCGAATGCGGCCAGGCCAAAAGGGATCCACTGCGGGGCTACCCGGGTGACTTCCAGCATGGTGGGTGCCAGGTAGCTGAACACGCAGAACATGCCGGCGAAGCCAATGGAGGCGATGGCCAGCGCCATCCACACCTGGGGCAGGGTGAAGGCCTTGAGTTCCTTGCGCGGGTCGCTGCGCACTTCATCGTGCCGCTGGGGGACGAAGCGCCAGACCATGGCGATGGTGCACAGGGCAATTACGCCCACCAGCACGAACGCAGAACGCCAGCCGAAGTATTGGCCCAGGAAGGTGGCGACCGGGTTGCCCAGCAGCATGGCCAGCGTCAGCCCCATCATGACCCGTGCTACGGCCCCCGCCCGCTGGTTGCTGGCCACCATGCTCGAAGCGACCACGGCGGCGATGCCGAAATAGGCGCCGTGGGGCAGGCCGCTGACGAAGCGGAAGGCCACCAGGCCAGCGAAGGAGGGCGCAAAGGCAGTGGCCAGGTTGCCCAGTGCATACAGCGCCATCAACAGCAGCAGCATGTGCTTGCGCAGCAACTTGGCCCCCAGTATCGCCAGGGTCGGGGCGCCCACCATCACCCCCAGTGCGTAGGCACTGATGGCGTGGCCAACCTGGGGCTCGCTCAACTGCAAGTTGCTGGCGATATCGGGCATCAGGCCCATGATCGCGAATTCGCCGGTTCCGATGGCAAAGCTGCCCAGGGCCATGGCGGCTTCCATCCTGGCGACGGTGCCTTTGGTGGGCAGTGGGGGTAATTGCTGAACTGACATCGTGGTCCTTAATGCAACAAGCTGAAACGATAAAGTTTAATCTTAGAGAATCATGGGCCTTGACGTCGAGCGTGTCTGACGGCAAGGCCTACGGTCTGACCGTGGGAAAGGAGGGAAGTGCAGATAGGAGTACAAATGTGCTCTTGCCGTTCAACGCTCCAGGTATTGGCTTTGCGCGGCAAAGTCGATGAACCGTTTACTGGCCAGCGATAAGTAATCCCCGGCCCGCCAGCACAGGCGAAAGCTCATCTGCTGCGCGGGTTTGAACGGCACCCCGACGATGCCGGGGGTGCGCAGTTGCACCGAGCGCAGCAATGTCGCGACGCCAAGGTTGTCCAGTGCCGCCTGCACCACCAGCGACACAAAGTTGCTTTGCAGGGCCACCTGGTAGGTGATGCCATGTTCTGCAAAAAACGCATCCAGCAGTTGGCGCTGTACGAAGGTGCGGTCGAACACCACCATGTCGGTGTTGCGCAGGTCCTCGGCCGTCAGGCTGTCTTTACTGGCGTATGGGTGGTCCGGGTGCATGCAGGCCAGCATCTCGTCGCTGCCCAGCAGGATCGACTGTTTGTCAGGGGGTACTCGCCTGGATTCAAGCAAGGCCAGGTCGATGTCACGTTGCTCCAGGCGCTGGCCAATGTCCTCGGCGCTGCCCTCGAACACGGTCATGGCAATGCCGGGGTAGAGGCGGCGAAAGGCGTTCATCAGGCCGGGCACATAGTGCAGGCCGAACATCGGTGGGATGCCCAGGCGCACTTCACCGCGCTTGAGATCGGCCATGTCGCGCAGTTCCTGGCGGGCCACGTCCATCTCCCGCAGGGCCGAAGCAATACGCGGCAGAAACTGCTCGCCTTCGGCCGTGAGCACCACTTTGCGGGTGGTGCGGTTGAACAGGCTGACGCCCAGCTCCTCTTCCAGGCGCGTCACCGCCATGCTCAATGCTGGCTGGGCGATGTGCAGGTGCTGGGCGGCTTTGGTGAAGCTGCCCTGGCGTACGATTTCGACGCAGCAGCGCAGTGCTTTGAGGTTCATCGGCGGGCTTTACCATTCATAACGTTTTGTGATGCTGAGCATCATAACAATATATTTAATATTATTAACGCGAAGGCCTACGATGCGCGGCACTGAGACATCCTGCAACATCTCAGTCACGCCGCTTTAACAAGCCGCAATTCCTCCAAGATTTCGAGGTAGTACCCTAAATGGCCAAGGCCGCCGATGTCGTTGTGCAATGTCTGGAAAACGAAGGTGTCGAGTATGTATTCGGCATCCCTGGTGAGGAAAACCTCGACCTGCTCGAATCCCTGCGCAAGTCGAAGATCAAGCTGGTACTGACCCGCCACGAGCAGTCCGCAGGCTTCATGGCGGCCACCTATGGCCGCCTGACCGGCAAGACCGGCGTCAGCCTGTCTACCCTCGGCCCCGGTGCTACCAACCTGGTCACCGCCAGTGCCTATGCCTATCTGGGCGGCATGCCGATGATGATGATCACCGGCCAGAAGCCGATCAAGAAGTCCAAGCAGGGCCGTTTCCAGATCATCGACGTGTGCGGCATGATGGACCCCATCACCAAGTACACCCACCAGTTCGCTTCGGCTGACAACATCCCGGCGCGCATGCGTGAAGCCTTCCGCCTGGCAGAAGAAGAAAAGCCCGGTGCCGTGCACCTGGAGCTGCCGGAAGACATCGCCGCCGAGCAGACCGACAGCCTGCCGATTCCCCCCAGCCTGCACCGTCGCCCGCTGGCTGAGCACAAGGCCATCGAGGCAGCCGTGCAGAAGCTGCAGAACGCCCGCAACCCGATCCTGGTGATCGGCGCCGGCGCCAACCGCAAGATGACCGCCAAGGTCTTGAAGCAACTGATCGACAAGACCGGTATCCCGTTCATCACCACGCAGATGGGCAAAGGGGTGGTGGACGAGCGTCACCCACGCTTCCTGGGCAACGCCGCGTTGTCTTCGGGTGATTTCGTGCACCGCGCCGTGGAAGCCGCCGACCTGATCGTCAACATTGGCCACGACGTGATCGAGAAGCCGCCGTTCTTCATGGTGCGCGGCGGCACCGAGGTTATTCACATCAACTTCCGTTCGGCCGAAGTGGATGCGGTGTACTTCCCGCAGGTGGAAGTGATCGGCGATATCGCCAACGCCGTGTGGCAGATTGGCGAGGCCCTGACCGACACCAGCCACTGGGACTTCACGCGGCTGATGGCCATTCGCGAGGCCAACGAAGCGCAGACCGCCGAAGGTGCCGACGACGACCGCTTCCCGGTCTACCCGCAGCGCCTGGTGGCCGACATCCGTCGCGTGCTGCCGTCCGAAGGCATCGTGGCCTTGGACAACGGTATCTACAAGATCTGGTTTGCCCGCAACTACAAGGCCCACAAGCCTAACACCGTGCTGCTGGACAACGCCCTGGCGACCATGGGCGCCGGCCTGCCTTCGGCCATGGCGGCGCACCTGGTGTACCCGGACCGCCCGGTGATTTCGGTGTGTGGCGACGGTGGCTTCATGATGAACAGCCAGGAGCTGGAAACTGCCGTACGCCTGGGCATGCACGTGACCGTGGTGATTCTGCGCGATGACGGCTACGGCATGATCCGCTGGAAGCAGGCGAACATGGGCTTCACCGATTTCGGCCTGGACTACGGCAACCCGGACTTCGTGAAGTATGCCGAGGCCTACGGTGCCAATGGCCACCGTGTGGAAAGCGCTGAAGGTTTGCTGCCGTTACTGGAGCACTGCATCAAGACCCCAGGCGTGCATGTGATCGACTGCCCGGTCGACTACAGCGAGAACGACCGCATTCTCAACAGCGAGCTGCGCGAGCGCGCATTGGCTATCTGAGATTAAGGTGGCGGGCGAACGCGACCCGCCGCCTGCCTCTTTCCGGGTGCTCTGCGCCCGGGTTGCCAGCTAGATCTGTTCTCATGAAGTTCACATAACCTATTGATTTACGGAGACTCTGTGGGAGCGGCTTCAGCCGCGAACACCGGCGAAGCCGGTGCCATGTATCGCGCTGACTGCTTCGCGGGTGAACCCGCTCCCACAGGGTTACTGTGGCTTCAACAAGCTCTGCAGATTTGCCAGGATGGTGCTGGTGTCATAGGGCTTGCGTGTGACCGGGATGTGCTTCAGGTGCGCGGGGATGCTGATGCCGTCGCCGTAACCGGTGGCGAACAGGAAGGGTATCCCACGGCGCGTGAGCTCATCAGCCACGGAAATCGACGTGCTCCGCCCCAGATTCACATCCAGAATGGCTGCATCCGGCTGGCGCACTGTCAGCAACTGCATGGCTTCGTGCTCGGAACTCGCCGTCATCACGCAGTCCACACCCGCGTCAGTCAAAATCTGCTCCAGGCCCACGGCAATCACCAGCTGATCCTCCAGAATCAGCACGTTCAAACCTGCCCGAGCCGCAAAGCGCTCCCCTGACGATGCCGCCGTTGTGCCGGCTGTCGCCGCAGCCTCCGCCTCGCCAAGCGCCAGGTGTTTATCGGGGATGGTGAAACAACCACGCAGCCCCTCCGGGCAATACTCGACCTGGCTGGTACCGCCCAGGTCGAAGGGGATGCTGCGGCTGATCAGCACCGAGCCAAAACCATTGCGGCTGGGCGCGCGCACAGGCGGGCCGCCGCGTTCCTGCCACTCGATGGTGCAGGCGCCTGCCTCATCCAGTGCCCAGTTGACCGACAGGGTACCGCCCGGGCTCGACAACGCCCCGTACTTGGCCGCGTTGGTGGCAAGTTCATGCAGGACCAACGCCATCACCGAATAGGCCCGTGCATCGAGGATCACATTCGGCCCCTGCAGCTCGATCACCCCACTGGCGGTGCGGTAGGGCGACAGCTCCGCGTCCAGTAGCATCGCCAGCCGCCCACCGCCGTCGCCGCGCACCACCTGGTCGTGCGCCAGCGCCAGTGCCTGGATCCGCCCCTGCAGCGTGGCCACATAACCCTGGAGCGTCTGGCTTTCGGAGGTGGGGTGGGCGACCAGCGCGCCAATCAGCGACAGGATGTTCTTGACCCTGTGGTTCAGCTCTTCGTTGAGAATGCGCTGGCGCACCTCTGCCTTGGAACGCTCGCTCGCCAGCAACTCGCTGTTGTGCAGCACGACTTCGACGATGGCAGTGCGGATGGCATCGCCGAACTGACGGTCCTGCTCCGTCCAGGGCAATGACTGCTGGTGGACCGTTTCTTTCCAGATGGCAAAGCTTTTGCGTGGCGTCAGGCGGTCACCCAAAGCGCCGCTGATGTAGGTTTTATTGGGGTCGCCCGCCCAGTCGAGGGTTTCCACTACCTCCTTGCGGAAGAAGATGATGTAGTCCCGCGGGCGCTGCGATATAGGCAGTATCAGCACCCCGGACACCTCGGTGAAGTACGCCTGGGCTGCCGGGTGAGCCGTTGCCAGGCGATGGGATGCCCAGGTTCTGCCTTCGGTGATGCCGTCGGCAAACCGCAACAATTCGGGTAGCGCGGTTTTTGGCGGCACCGTGCCGGAGGACGACCAGCGCCCCTGCAACGACAGGCCAATGCCATCGCACGGTATCAGCGCCATCAGGCGCGGCAGACGCCCCTGGAAGAACATGTCCATATCGGCGGCATGGTTGGCATCGCGCAGCATTACGTCGAGGGTTTCGTGCACCTGCACGGCGGCTTCGAGTTTTTGCCGGCTGTGCAGGGTCTCGATGTGCAGCGAGAAGAACTCACCGAACATCTCCGCTGCCACGCGTTGACCCATGTTCAACGTGCGCGGCGAATAGTGATGGCAGGCAATCAGCCCCCACAGCTCACCTTTGACGATGACGGAAATCGACATCGAGGCGCCCACACCCATGTTGTGCAAGTACTCGCAGTGCACGGGGGAGACGCTGCGCAGGTGCGCGTACGAGAGGTCCAGCGGCTCACCTGAAGCGTCGACCACAGGTTCGATGGCGACTGGCTCGAAGCCTACATCCGGGATGACCCTGATCAGGTTGCGCAGGTACAGCGAGCGTGCCTGGGGTGGAATATCGGAAGCAGGAAAGTACTGCCCCAGAAAGCTCTCCAGAATGCTGCGCTTGGCTTCGGCGATGACCTTGCCGGCACCGTCACTGTCCAGTTGGTAGATCATCACCCGGTCATAGCCCAGCACCGCCCGCACAAAGCGCGCCGCATCACGGAACAGGCGGTTGGTCTTGTCGATTTCCCGCAGCTCGGCAATCAGGGTGCGGGCCAGCTCGACGGGTTCGGCGCCACTTTGGCCGGCCAGCTCGAACTCCAGCAGCGCATTGCCCTTGTACAGGTGGGCGGTCACGTCCACAGCCACGCCGTTGGGCAGCACCTCTGCGAAGCGAAGCGCAGGGCGGGAGCCTTCGCGCAGGCGTGCCAGGGCATTGCGCAGGGTATGAGCAAGTTCGGCACCGAGGACGGCGTCCAGCTTCTGGCCATTGATGGCACCCTCTACCCCCAGCAGTTGCGGGGCGTTCAGCGAATGACGCAGGAGGGTGGTTGCGGACGCGTCGCAGGTCAGCAGGCAGCCATGGGGCTGGATGCTGCCTGGAATCTGGATGGGCTCGTGGTCGCAGTTGCTCAGGTTTACCAGTGGGTCGGAGGTCATTAGCCAGGCCTGTGAAAAATGTAAAGGCTGCCCGCTGGGCCGCCTTGGTCAGCCTAGCAGGCCGGCTGGCCCGGGCATAGCTGGCGGTTGCAGGGCTAGCGGTTTTTTTGACGGTCAGCTGTTTGAATGGACGGTTGGCTTGTCTGAACACGGGGTTCGGTGGTCTCATGCCGCCCACTGCTCAACGGGTAACCCTAATGAACCGACCGCTTTTCATTGCCATGGACGGGCCCAAAGGCACCGGCAAGACCACATTGCTGGAAGCCGTGACCCACGCGCTGAGGGCAGGCGGCAGAAAGGTGATCAGGCTCTGTGAGCGCAAGTGCGACCCGGCACGGGGCGACACCATGGCCTTGGTCAATCAGCTTGCCCGGCACCCCGGCGCCGAGCTGGAGCTACGCGTGTGCGAGCGCCTGGCGCACAGCCGGGCCTGGATCACCCGGCACGTCCTGCCCCGGCAACCCCAAGACAGCATCATCCTGATTGACCGCTGGTACCCGTCTGATGCAGCGTTTCGCCGAACCCTGCCGTTCAGCCAGATTCTGCAACTGAACCGGCAGTACGGTGTACAGGTACCCGACCTGCACATCGCCGTGGTCACGGCCCCGCAGGTTTCCTGGGCCAGGGCTGCCTCACGCACCCGTGGGCTGGGCAGCACCGTGATCCATACCTTGGAGGAGCAGGCCGCGTGCACGGCCGCGTTCACACTCGCCGCTCAAGAGCATGGCTGGCTGCTGTGCCACAACGACGGGCCGATCGATGTGGCTGTGGCGCAAATCGTGGCTGCAGTCGAGCGCGTACACAGCGAGCGCTAGCGCATCGATTAAGGGTTAGAACCCCTCAAGCACAATCTTGCCCCACGCCTTGCCGCTTTCGATCACTGCGTGAGCGCGTTTCAAGTTGGCCGCATCGATCTTGCCAAAATGCTCGCCCAAGGTGGTCTTCAGCACCCCGTCATCGACCAGTTGCGCGACACGGCACAGCAATTGGTGCTGCTTGATCATGTCGTCGGTCTGGTACAGCGAACGGGTGAACATCAATTCCCAGTGCAGCGACAACGACTTACGCTTGAGCGGCATCACATCCAGCTGTACCGGGTCATCGATCAGGGCCAGTTGCCCCTGAGGGCGCAGTACCTCTACCAACTGCTCCAGGTAGGTGTCGGTATGGGTCAGGCTGATCACGTGGTCGATGGGCTCCAACCCCAGTTCGCGCAACTGCGGCGCCAGCGGCGCGCTGTGGTCGATCACGTGGTGTGCGCCAAGGTCCTTGATCCATTGCCGGGTTTGCGGGCGTGAGGCCGTGCCTATTACGGTAAGTTGGGTCAGGCGCCTGGCCAGTTGCACCAGTATCGAACCTACGCCACCGCCGGCGCCAATCACCAGCAGGCGCTGGCCCTGGCCGCCTTGCTCTTCGACGCGCAGGCGGTCGAACAGCAGTTCCCAGGCGGTGATGGCGGTCAAGGGCAGGGCGGCGGCCTCCGCTACGTTCAGGCTGTGCGGCTTGGCGCCAACGATGCGCTCGTCGACCACGTGAAGCTCGCTGTAGCAGCCCGCGCGATCAATGGCACCGGCGTAGAACACCTCATCGCCCGGCTTGAACAATGAAGCATCAGCGCCCACCTCGCGCACCACGCCAACGGCGTCCCAGCCCAGCACCTGCGGCGTGTCGCCACCACGGCTGGCCCTGATCTTGGTGTCGACCGGGTTCACCGCGATCGCTTTCACTTCTACCAACAGGTCACGGGCGCCTGGCGTTGGGATGGGCAGGTCTGCGTCATACAGCGATTGCGCATGCTCGATCGGTAGACCGGGTTGCGAGTAAACGACAGATTTCATGGGGCTGGCCTTGAGCAGATAGGAAAGAGAGTCAGGGTATTCCTGTCGCTGAAAGAGAAAAATAGCCTTGAAGCATTAAGACTTTGTCTTTGGCAGTGAAAGTCGGTCGCGGGCCAGCAGCCGGGCGGCGTCTACCGCGAAATAGCTCAATATTGCGCTGCAGCCAGCACGCTTGAAGGCCAGCAGGGCTTCCAGCACCGCGCGTTCCGGGTCCAGCCAGCCATTGTCGATGGCGCCTTTGATCATGGAATACTCGCCGCTGACCTGGTACGCCAATGTGGGCACGCCAAAGGTGGTCGTTACCCGGTGGATGATGTCGAGATAGGGCATGCCCGGCTTGACCATGACCATGTCGGCACCTTCATGCAGGTCCAGGGCCACTTCCCTGAGCGCCTCGTCACTGTTGGCCGGGTCCATCTGGTAGGTACGCTTGTGGCCACGCAGCGCCTGTGCACTGCCCAGCGCGTGCCTGAAGGGGCCATAGAAGGCCGAGGCGTATTTGGCTGCGTAGGCGATAAGCCGTACGTGCTGCAAGCCGGCATGGTCCAGCGCAGCCCTGAGCACGCCAATGCGTCCATCCATCATGTCGGAGGGGGCCAAGGTATCGAAGCCAGCCTCGGCTAACACAACCGCCTGTTTTGCCAACAGCTCCACGCTGGGGTCATTCGCCACCGTGCCACCGCGTATTACACCGTCATGCCCATGGTCGGTATAGGGGTCGAGCGCGACATCGCCGATCAGGCCTAGGGCAGGGAACGCGGCCTTGAGCAACCTGGCTGCCCGGCACATCAGGTTGTGGGGGTTCAACGCCTGTGTGCCCTCGGCATCCTTGTGTTCGCTTGCCAGGCAAGGAAACAGCGCAATGGCCGGTATGCCCAGCGCCACCGCCGCCCCGGCATGGTCGACCAACTGGTCCAGTGACACCCGCCACTGCCCAGGCATGGTCGCAATGGGCTCCCGTTTGCCTACCCCGTCCATGACGAATATGGGCCAGATGAGGTCGTCTGCCGACAGCGCGTGTTCGGCCACCACGCGCCGTGTCCAGTCATCTGCACGGGTGCGGCGCAGGCGCACAGCCGGGTACCGGCCGGGTAGGTAAGGGCTGTTCATGGTGACCCCTCACGCTTCGATCGACGAATGATGCCCGGTGATAAGCCATTGTTCATCAAGGCGTTCGAAGGTGAACAGAAAGCGCGCCGGTACGGTGCGCTGCTCGCCACCGTCCCGGTAGACGAACGTGTAAAGCCCACCCACCACCACGGTGCCCAACTTGCGGCTGACACGTTTCTTGAACACCTGGATGTCGCACACCAGGCCATCGTTGGCCAGGAAGTTTTCGAAGTAATTACGGCGGCTGTCGTCGCAGTCGCGTACCAGGTTGGACAGGGTAGGGACCAGGATCGCGTCGGCAGCATACAGCGCCAGCACCTTGTCCACATCACGCGTGGCTACGGTTTCGGCCCACCTGTACAGGGCTGCCTTGGCGCCTGCCAGGCAAGCCATCTCCGTGTCAGCATAGGGTGCCTGGGTGGCAGGTGATGGGGGGTTCTGGCTCATGAAGGCTTACCTTTTTTATGGCTGACACGAGGGAAGGGAGGCTGAAAAGACCAAAACATATGTTATGTTATAACACATGCATTTTACTCAGGTCCCAGTCTATGTTCACTACCCTCGAGCACGCACGAGCGGGCGGCCGCTTTCCCCTGGCCGATGTCATCGGCCATATCCCCTGGAACGACCAGGGGCTGGTGCCTGCCGTCGCCGTGCAACACGACACCGGCGAGGTACTGATGCTGGCGTGGATGAACCGCGCCGCCCTGGATGAGACCTTGCACACCCGCCGTACCTGCTACTGGTCCCGTTCGCGTCAGGGCCTTTGGCGCAAAGGCCTGACCTCTGGCAGCGTCCAGCACGTAAAAGAGGTGCGCCTGGATTGCGACGGGGACGCCTTGCTGCTGTTGGTCGACCAGGTTGCGGGGGCTTGCCATACCGGTCGACGCAGCTGTTTCTATAACGTCATCGACGGTGATGAGGTGGTGGTGCGGGGCAACCCGGCGGTGTCGGTGCCATGAGCAGCGTTCTTATCCGTAACGCCCGGGCGGTCAACGAAGGGGCAGTGTTCGACGCTGATGTCTTCGTGGCTCATGGCCGAATTGAAAAGATCGCCTCCAGCATCAGCAACGGCTCGGCCGAGGTGGAAATCGACGCCGAAGGGCGCTGGCTCATCCCCGGTATGATCGATGACCAGGTGCACTTTCGTGAGCCGGGTGCCAGCCACAAGGCGACCATCGCCAGCGAATCCCGCGCCGCCGTGGCGGGCGGTATCACCAGCTTCATGGACATGCCCAACACCAACCCGCCCACGCTCACCCTCACCGCACTGGAGGACAAGAAGCGCCGGGCGGCTGCCTCATCGATGGCCAACTACGGCTTCCACTTTGGCGTGAGCAATGACAACCTCGACACCGTGGCCGCGCTGGACCCACGCCAGGTGGCAGGCGTGAAGGTATTCATGGGGGCATCCACGGGCAACATGCTGGTGGATGACCCCAAGGTGCTTGAGCGGCTCTTCGCGCAGGTGCCTACAGTGCTGCTGGCGCATTGCGAGCACACGCCCTCGATTCTGGCGAACGAGGCGCGTTACCGCGAGCGCTTCGGCGACCATGTGCCGTCCGCGATGCACCCGCTGATACGCGACGCCCAGGCGTGCTGGCGCTCGTCCAGCCTGGCTGTGGAGCTTGCCAACACCCACGGCACACGGCTGCATGTGCTGCACCTGACTACCGCACGGGAGCTGGCGCTGTTCGAGCCTGGCCCGGTGCGCAACAAGCTGATCACCGCCGAGGTCTGCGCGCACCACCTGCTGTTCGATGACAGCGACTACGCCGCCTTGGGCCACCTGATCAAGTGCAACCCGGCCATCAAGGCCCGCGAAGACAGGGATGCCTTGCGCCGGGCATTGCTCGACGACCGCATCGATGTGATAGGTACCGACCACGCACCGCACACCTGGGCTGAGAAGCAACGCCCCTATGCGTCGGCACCCTCCGGGTTGCCCCTGGTGCAGCACGCCTTGCCGGCCCTGTTCGAGCTGGTGGAGGAAGGCCTGTTACCCCTCACACAGTTGGTGCGCAAGACCAGCCACGCGGTGGCCGACCTGTTCGGCATCCAGCATCGCGGCTACCTGCGCGAAGGCTACTGGGCGGACCTTGCACTGGTCGAACGGCTGGCCGTGCCACGCCCGGTTCGCCTCGACCCTGTCCTTGCCCACTGCCAATGGACGCCGTTCGAACACCACAGCCTGCGCCATCGGGTTACCACCACCCTGGTGTCCGGCCAACTGGCCTGGCATGAGCAGCGCCTGCACGGCAGCTGTCAGGGCCTGCCATTGGCCTTCGCTGCCTCGCGTCGCTGACCTCACTACACGCAGAATCAAGAGATAACACCATGACGGAACAAGAACTGCTGGGCATGCCTGCCGAGGCCTACATGGACGCCGCCCAACTGGCGTTTTTCCGCGACCTGCTGCTCGCCCAGCGTACCGATTTGCAACAGCGCATCGACCACGAGTTCGAACAGATGCGTGACTACGAGCCCAGCAGCGACCCTTCCGACCTGGGCACTGTGGAGGAGCAACGGCAGTGGCAGCTACGCCTGCTGGAGCGGGAGAAAAAGCTGCTGGACAAGATCGACGAATCGCTTGAGCGCATCGCACGCGGGGAATACGGCTGGTGCAAGGACACCGGCGAGCCTATCGGGCTGCGCCGCATGCTGTTACGGCCAACGGCCACCCTCAGCATCGAAGCCAAGGAACGGCAGGAGAGAAAGGAGCGCCACCTGCGTGACGATTGAACAGCCCTGGCGTGCCTGATGCAGTGGCCAGGGCAGGGCGCGGTTATTTGCCGGTGAACGCCGCGAAGCGCTTGTTGAAGCCAGCAACGCGGCCTTCGGTCTTGGCCTTGCGTTCCTGCCCGGTATAGACGGGGTGGGAGGCACTGGAGATGTCGAGTGTCACGTACGGGTAGGTCACGCCGTCGCTGTGGGTGTGCGTCTTGTCGGTATCGATGGTTGAACCGACCAGCCAGAAGGCATTCGCAGAGACGTCATGGAACAGCACAGGGCGGTAGTTGGGGTGGATGCCAGGCTTCATGAGTAAGGTCCTTGAAATGATATAAAGTATCAATATAGATGATATTCACTCTCATTCCAAGGTCGGCACTCTCAGTTCGCCAGTTTCAACGCAGGGCCGAATGCAGCAGACCTGGCGTCAGCCTCTTTGATGTAATCCAGCAGCCGCTCGCAAGCCGGGCTCAGCCGCTGCTCGCGCCGCTGGATGACTGCATAGCGGGCAAACGGGCGCAACCCCTCTTCCAGTTGATCCAGGGGTTGAACGCCGAGCGCGGCCATTTCCGCTTCAAAGCCGGCCACGTGCGTGAGCCCGATCAGATCGCTGCTTGCCACCACCCGCAGCAGCCCGTTGGCAGTATCGCTTTCCAAGGCTACCGCTGGGGGCTGAACCCCCAGTACCCGGGCCATGTGGCCGAACACCGGGCGTGCACCGGCTGGTAGCGCGACCGGGAAGCTGAACAACCGCGCGGCTGTCAGTCGGCCAGGCTGTTGCAACAGTGGGTGGCCCGCCCTGCAAACCAGTGCCATGCGTTGGGGGTGCAATGGGGTTACTTCGTACTGCTCATCCAGCGTGAAGGGTTCCGAGGCCGTGATGAGAAAATCCAGCGTGTCACGCTTCAGCCCACGCACCAGTCCTTGCCAGTGCGCCACCTCAAGGCGTACCTGCATGCGCGGGTAATCGCCCAAGAAACGCGAAATAGCGGGTGGCACAAGCAGTTCGCTGGCAAACGGTGCGCAGCCCACACGGATTTCGGCGGCCTCCAGCCCAGCCCCGTCGTGCAGTTCGCGGGTGAGGCGCGACATGCCCTCCAGCACGCTGCGGGCATGCTCAAGCACCCGCTCGCCCTGTACCGTAGGCTGAAAGTTGCGGCCGGAGTGGCGATCGACCAATTGGCAACCTAGCGCCTCTTCAAGGCCGCGAATGCTACGGCTGAAAGCTGGCTGGGTGATGTTGCAGGCTTCGGACGCCCGCACGAAACTGCGGTGTTCGATGAGGGCGACAAAATGGCTGAGCTGTTTAAAGTTCATGGCGCGGTCGACGGTAAGGAAGGCGCCGGCACTAAACATGCCGGCGCTTGGGACGACCAGAATAAGGAAATTATTTATTCCTAAATAGAATCAATATTCATATTCTTATGCGCCTATATTTACTGCCTGCTACCTGATTGTTTTTGCTCAGAAGTCGACTGACGCGCTCAGGGACAAGGTGCGTGGCGCACCCAGTACCAGGTAGTTGGAACCCGGGTAGCCACCGGCCGACGCCCAATAATTACGCCCGGCAACGTTATCCAGGCGTGCACGCAGGGTCACGTCCTTGTCGTCCACCTTGAAACCGTAACGCGCACCCAGGTCCAGGCGGGTCCAGGACGGGATTTCCAGGCTGTTGGCGTTGTTCACGTACTGGCGGCTGGTATAAATCACCCGGCTGGTCAAGGTCAGCCCATTCACGCCAGGTACGTCCCATTCACCACCCACGTTAGCCTGGGTTCTGGGCACGCCAATGGGTTCGTTGCCATCATTCTGGCCGTTCTGGGTCTTGGTCAGTTCAGCGTCCAGCAGCGTCACACCCCCCAGCAACCGCACCCCAGGGGTTGGTTCGCCGAACAGCGAGAGCTCGATACCGCGGTTGCGCTGTTCGCCACCGTCCTTGAATACCTGGTTCTCGACAATACCCACCGGCTTGCGGGTCTCGAACACGGCCAGGCTACCGCCCAAACCGCCGCCGTCGTATTTCACGCCGAGCTCAGTCTGTTTGGCCACATAGGGTGCCAGGGAGGCGCCGGCGTTGAGGACGGGAGCCTTCGAGCCGTCGGGCAGGGTAGTGGTGGCACCCGCCGTGTCGCCCTTGGTCAGGCCTTCGATGTAGTTGGCGTACACGGAGAACTGCTCATTGAGCTGATACACCACACCGGCTACAGGGGTGGTCTCGTAGCGGTTGTACTGGGACGTTTTGTCACCGGAGTTGTAGTCGTAACCGGTCACGTCCAGGCCCTGGCGGCGTGCGCCGAGGGTAACGAGTAACTGGTCATCGAAAAAGCCGAGTGTGTCGGCGATGGCAAGGCTCTGGGTGTGGGTGCGCGAGGTGATGTGTGGGTCGGACATCGAGCCGCTGAAACTGGTGTTGCCTGGCTTGGCCACGGTGAAGGGGTCGTACAGGTCATTGGCAAACCCGGTAAAGTTGCCAGCCCAGGCATTGCGGTCCTTGGTGTCGTACATTGCGCCGGATACCACCCACTGATGCGACACGGGGCCGGTCTGCAGGCTGTAACGCATGCCCACCTCACCGGTGGTTACGGTTTCTTCCCGGTAATTGTCAAAGCGCGTGGAGCGTGTCACGCCGTTTGCATCGGACGACGGGTTGGCCAGCACGTTTTTCTCTTCGCCCTTGCGCATGCCCACCGCCGCCCAGGTGGTGAGCGCGTCGGACAGGTCGTACTCGGCGCGGAAGGTCCCGAACGTCTGTTTTTCCTTGGAATAGGTCCAGGGTTGCCCGTAGTTCTTGTCGGCATCCGGTGGGCTGGGCACCCGGCCGGTGGGGGTGACGCTGGGCAGCGGGTTGTCGATGAAGTGGTACTGGTTGCCAAGGTCCGCCGACAGGCGCAAGCGCTCACCCTGGTAATCCAGGCCCAGGGCGAACATGTCCAGCGAGCGGTCCTGGTCCTGCACCGCCGTTTCACCGCCGCGTTTGGCCACGTTCACGCGTACGCCAAAGCGGTCCTCTTCACCGAAGCGCCGGGCCACGTCGGCGGCCACCGTGCCGAACCCGCGGTTTTCCGCGCCCACGGTCAGCCGGGTGAGCGGGGTATTTGGTGCGCGTTTGGGCAGAATATTGATAGCCCCGCCAATGCCCGTCCCGCCCGGGGCTGCGCCGTTGAGGAACGCGCTGGCACCACGGAACACTTCAACCCGCTCGATGAATTCCGAGGCCACGTATTGCCGAGGCAGCAGCCCGTACAGCCCGTTGTAGGCGATGTCATCGGAGTACAGCGGGAAGCCGCGCATCATGTACAGCTCCTGGAAGTTGCCGAACCCCCTGGCGATGCGCACAGAAGGGTCGTTTTGCAGGATATCCGCGACGCTGTGGGCCTGCTGGTCCTGGATCAGCTGGTTGGTGTAGGAGGTGGAGGTGAACGGCGTCTCCATGTAGTCCTTGTTGCCCAGAATACCCACCCGCCCACCGCGGGCCACCTGGCCACCCTCGTACTCAGGCACAAGGCCGTCCCTGGATGCGTCTGCACTGGCCGATACCGCTGTCTCGTCCAGCTCCAGTACCGCCCCCTGTGCCCCCTTGGCGCTGGCCGGTTGCGTAGTGGGTACGGGGATTTCCAGGCTCTGCTGTGCCAAGGCCATGGGGGATGCAACGCTCGCAACAAGCCCAAGGGGCAGCCAGACAGCGCGCAACGCGCATTTGCGCGGGAAGTTCGGGACGTACATGAGTCGACCTGCTTGAGGAAAAGGGGATGACGGGATCCAGCCTGGCGGCGGAGAACCGCATGATAGCGATTGCGAATCATTACCGCTTAGATTTTATGTAACGACACGAACGGCCGTTTGCAAGCGCGGGCATGTCATCAGAAGGGATCGGGAAGGGCAGGCAGGTCAAATCGCGGGCAAAAGAAAGCCCGCTGCTAGGCGGGCAAGGTCTATCACACGTAGGGATAGCTTCAGGATCGCGCAGAGGGGGTGAAAATTAAGTGAAAGGAACGTCTTGGGTTTGTTTATTTTTGCGGTAGCAGGCAGGCCCTCAGTGCATCCGCCTAGTGCGCATGTACTAGATAGCCCTTTGCCAACCAACGACCGTGCAACGCTTGCAGTTTTTCACTAATGGCAAAGGAATGGCTCATGATGCGCTTTCCAACATGGCGATTGCTGCCGCTAGCACTGCTGTGCAACGCCCTCTCGGCCCAGGCAAGTGATGTGCTGATGGGCGACTACTGGGTGGTTCACTATCAGGGCGGTCTGGGCAAGCAACAGGTGTTCCTCGCCGATGGCGACCCCAAGAATATCTTTGCCCGCCCGGGTGGTGCACAGTCGTTGGGGGTGTACCGGCTTTACGAAGAGCCGGGAAAACCCAATTTCACCGCCTATGACGTCGAAATCGACTGCAAGAAGAATCTTGCACGCGTCATGGGCGCGCAGGACTTCAGCAGTGTGTCCAATCAATTTCGCAAGGGCAAGTTCAATGCCCAGTGGCAAACCAAACCTGAGCCTTGGGTGGCGCAAAGCCGCGATTTTGTTTGTAAGCCAGGTGAACGCCCAGCGAAGAAAATGGAGCGCCTGGGTGTGATGTCTGCATCGCAAATGACCAAGGCGGGCCCACAACTGTTCGAGATCCTCAACCGTGAATCGCTCAAGGTCGAGCTGATCAAGCAGATAGACGAAGCCTTTGCACAGATGCCTGCCAAGTAAGCCGGCTTTCAGGGAGAAAAAACCTAATGCACCGATTGTTCATGCTGTGCCTAGGCGCGGCCTTGCTCAGCGGCTGTTCTTCACTGGAGGCCACCAGTGCCTGGAAAGGCCGGCCTGTTGGCGAATTGATCGACCATTTCGGCGTGCCGCGGGTGATCATGATTGCGCCGGACCAGGACCTGGTGGTGCTCAGATACGTGCGAGACACCGACTACATCACCCGCGAGGCGGCAGGCACGTACACCGGGCCAATGAACGGGCAACTGGTACACCAGGAATACTGGGAAGACGTGCGGCATTCAGGCAGCTGCGAAATCAATGTATTCGTGAACCGGGCGCACATCGTCGAGAAGGTCAGGGCCAATGGCCGGTGCGCGGTTGTGCAGATGGCACCGAATACGTAGCCAGGCATGCTGACACGCCTTTGCCAATTAGCTCGGTCTACTGCCGGGCAATGGCGCTGACGACAAAACCAGCGCCTGCAGCCGCGCTTTGTCTTCCTCCAGCGGTAGCGCGCGTTCAGCGCGCTTGACCAGCAGGGCGGCATGCATGGCGCAGGCCTGCCCAAACTTGTCTGCGTCAATAGCCGCCAAGCTGGCGAGTGCCTTGATAAAGCGGATATCGATTTCAAGCAGGCCCGCTCCGTCGCGCGCGATCAGCGTGAAAAAGTCATCGAACATGTCATCCACACTCAGCGCACGCACGTATACATCCCTGCATGGGTGTTTGGCTTCCTGCTCGGGCGCCTGTTGAGCCCACTGGGTGAAACAGCGTACCCCCCGGCCTATCACGTCTATCACGGTGCCTGAGTCGTTGGTGGCGGGTGACAACGCGCGCGATGCGATCTCTGCCAGCACCGACAGCCCGAAGCGTGGGTCTTGCTCATAAGTGCGGCGCAAGCCGATGGTGAGCGCGGCCAGTACCGCAGTTTGTAACTCAGCGCTGACCTCCTGGCTCCCTTTGCCCACGATGTGCGCAACCACGGCACCCAGGTGCAGGAAACTGCCTGGCAGCACTTCCAGGTAAATGGCCACACCATGCTGTTTGGCCGCAAGCGCCAGGGCATTCACATCCACGTGCTGGACGTAGCCGGTGCCAGTACTCACGAGGGTGCTGGCATGGGCGGGCAGGGCAAAGTCGCGGGGGTAGGCTTCGCCGCCCAGAAACGGCCAGCGCGCCCGGTTTTCCAGCGCCGTGATGGTGGCGACCTCCACACGGTCGATGGTTTCACCGACGCGGCCGAGCTTGGACAGGTGATCGATCCAGCGCAGCAGCGTGTACACGATCAGAATCACCATCACGAGGGTGACCGCAAACAGCACCACCCGGCCCTGCGCGCCATAGGCGCCGGTGCTCAAGGCAATGATGCCCACCAGGCTGAACAGGAACGAGCCGATGAACGTGGCCAACGCATTCTGGGTGGTGGAGTCTTCCATTACCAGGCTGGTGGCCCGTGGCGTCACCCCGCTGCTGGCGGCGCCATAGGCCGACACCATGGTGCTGAGGGAGAACGTGGTCACGGCCAGCATGCTGGAGGCGATGATACCGAGGATCTTGTCTACCGAATCCGCACCGACCTTGGCCGGCAGCGAGGGCGGCACGAAGTCGCGGAAGGCGATAGCCAACAAGGCGGTGAGCACACCGATGAAGGAGAACAGGGTGGCGCGAAACCACAGCCGTTTTGTGGTTTGTGCCAGTGCCCAACGCCAGCGAGCGATCATGGGGGTGCCCTTGTTTCGTGGTCAACCATCGAGAAACGACAGAACTGCCGCGGTATTGGCCGATTGAGTGGGATCAAGGCGCAATAGTTTCATCACCGTGGGTTGAGAAACGCATCCACCATCGGCATCAGCCATTGAGGCCGGCTTTCATGGGGGGAGTGATCGGCAAAGGCGAGGTTGAGCAGCTGCGCCCCAGGCACTTGGTCTGCCAGTTCCAATGCATTGATGCGGGACACCAGCGGGTCTTCGTCACCGCGCACCACCAACAAAGGGGCGGTGATGGCACTGACGCTGGCGCCTGGGTACCCCGCCTCGCTGGTATCGAGCCAAAGTGCTTTGACTGCATCCATCAAATGGGCAAAGTCAGGTTCCGGATTCAATGATTCGTACTGTTCGACTTCTTCTGCAAACAGCCCTCGCCACTTCGCAGCGGTTATGCCTGCATACAACCCACGCGTGGGGTCATCCTGCTTCAACGCCCAGTGGGCACCCAGGGTAACCAGCTTGTCCACTCGAACCTGCTTGGAGGCAGCAAGGCGCAGGCCGACAATGCCGCCATCGCTGTGCCCAATGATGCTGACCGATGTAAGCCCCAGGTGCTCAATAACGCGCTCTACATCCTGCTGCAAGCGCTGGTAGGTGAGGCCGGCACTGCCCAACGTGGATTTCCCTTGGCCTCGGCTGTCGATACCGATCAGGCGCCAGTGTTCGGCAAGGTATGGGGTGATGGTATTGAAGGTTTCGATGTGGCCGAGGCCGCCGTGCAGCAGAATCAGTGCAGGGGCGTCTTGCGCACCCAGTTGTTCGAAATAGATACGGGCGTCGTCGATATCGAGGTACGCGCCGTCACGGTGATTGAAGACATTCATGTCAGAACCTTCCCTGTTGCAAAGCGGTGAACGGATAGAGGGCGGCATTGTATGTTGGATTGCGGTTGGGCCCAATCAAACCGAGCCGGTCAAATCACGCCGCACTCAGTCATGACCGAGCATCAGGTCGTGCGCCCTGATAGCCTGCAGAACCTCGCCAATCAAACCGCTGACCTTCTGCACCACCGGGTCACGCGTGCTGTCCACCCGCCAAGCCAGTTCGACCGAGTACCTGGGCAAGTCGATGGGGCAGGGGCAGCAGACCACCGCACTGGTTTTCGCCAAGGCGTGGGCTGCATGGCTCGGGAGCGTGGCCACGCAATCGGTACCTGCCAGCAGGCTGGGCAGTGCGGCGAAGTGGGTGGTGGAGGCCTCGACCGTGCGTGACCTGCCCAGCGCTGCCAGGGCTTCATCGACCACGCCTACGTACCCACCCGACGACACCAGCAGGTGGTTGCGCTCGAGAAACCCGTCCAGTGTCAGCTCAACCGGTTGCTGATCGGCTTGCCGGGCGATCAAGCAACTGTAACCGCCGGTGCCCAGCACCTTGCGGCCCAGCGCCCGCGAACCGAGGGTACCTGCGGTCAAGGCCAGGTCGATATGCCTGCCCATCAAGGCATCGCCTGCCACCATGCTGTGGGTCTGCTTGAAGATGATCCTGAGCCCCGGCGCGCTGCGCTTGGCCAGGTCGACCAGTTGCCTGCCGATGGCCAGTTCGTGGTCATCGGAGAGCCCGAGCGTCAGGGTGCGCCCCGTGAACCCGTCGCCATCGGGGCTGGCGAGCAACAGGCTCTGACGGCACTTTTCCAGGGCGCTGGCGATCACCGGCCGCAGTTCTTCGCTCTTGGCCGTGGGGCGCAGGCCCCGGCCGGTCCGCTCGAACAGGTGGTCTGCGTACACCACACGCAAGCGCGTCAACGCAGCACTGACGGCGGGTTGCGTGATACCCAGGCGGATCGCGGCGCGGCTTGCACCGCCTTCTTCGTACAGGGCCTCGAATACTTTCAACAAGTTGAGATCCATGCCCAAGATATCATTATTGCTCATATCAGTTAGTCAGCCATGCGGATTGATTGATAGTTGGCGCGGACGGACTATACCCATATTCCAGCCATAACATGCGAGATAACGACCATGGCCACCACTACCGTTGCTGCACTGCAAATTGGCTCCAGGCCTGAAGGCAAAACCAGCACACTCGAGGCCATCCTGGCCTACGAATCACAGATCAAAGGGGCGGGCGCCAACCTGGTGGTCATGCCAGAGGCCGTGCTTGGCGGTTACCCGAAAGGTGAAGCCTTTGGCACCTACCTGGGCTATCGGCTGCCAGAGGGGCGGGAAACCTTCCAGCGTTATTACGAGAACGCCATCGATGTGCCGGGCGTGGAAACCGACGAGCTGGCCGGGCTTGCCGAACGCACCGGTGCTCACCTGGTTGTGGGTGTGATCGAGCGGGGCGGTAATACCCTGTACTGCACGGCATTGTTTTTCTCACCGGAGCAAGGGCTGGTCGCTAAGCACCGCAAACTGATGCCAACCGGGACCGAGCGCCTGATCTGGGGCCAGGGGGATGGCTCGACCTTGCCTGTGCTTGAGGCGCCATTCGGCAAGGTGGGCGCGGCGATCTGTTGGGAGAACCACATGCCGCTGCTGCGCACTGCGATGTACGCCAAGGGCGTGCAGGTCTGGTGCGCCCCTACGGTGGACGAGCGGGATGTATGGCAGGCGTCAATGCGCCACATTGCTCACGAGGGCCGGATGTTTGTGGTCAGCGCCTGCCAGGTGCAGCCTTCGCCCAAGGAACTGGGGGTGCAGGTGCCGCATTGGGACGAGGACCGGCCACTGATCCAGGGCAACAGTGTGATTGTGGGACCACTGGGCGACGTGCTTGCCGGGCCGTTGCGCGGAGAGGAGGGGTTGTTGACAGCGCAGGTTGATATCGAGGAATTGACCCGGGCTCGGTATGACTTCGATGTGGTTGGGCACTATGCGCGGCCAGATGTGTTTTCATTGGCTGTAGATGAACGGGTCAAACGTTCGGTGGTGTTCAACTGTTGATCACGGGGCGGTGATGTCGGCGTAGGCTCGGCCAGCGCGCTGTTCCCAGCGCGCCCGTCGGTTCCTCCTCAAGCGTCTGCCAACTGTCGCAACAGCCGCTGTTTGAGATCGTGCAGAAGCTCACTGTCCCGCTTGCGGGGATGAGGTAGATCGATGCTTATGTCTTCCTTGATTCTGCCTGGCTGCGCATCCATCACCACTACCCGGTCACCCAGGTACAGTGCTTCCTCGATGTCATGGGTCACCATGATCACCGTGCAACGCTCCTGCACCCAGATGCGTTGCAGCTCCTGCTGCAAGCGTACCCGGGTCAGGGCATCCAGTGCGCCGAGCGGTTCATCCAGCAGCAGCACCTTGGGCTTGTTCACCAGCGCCCGGGCAATCGCCGCGCGCTGGGCCATGCCCCCAGACAACTGGTGCGGGTAGGCCTGCTCATAACCACTCAGGCCTACCAGTTCGATGTGCTCGGACACCAACCGGTCCTTGTTGGCTGCTGGCAATTGATGGTTTTTCAATGCCAGGGCAATGTTCTGCTGCAGAGTCATCCATGGGAACAGGCGATGGTCCTGGAACACGATGCCGCGCTCCAGGCCTGGCCCGCGCACGAGGTTTCGGTCCAGTAGAATCTGCCCCTGGTAGTCCTGGTCTAGCCCGACAATCAGCCGAAGCAGGGTGGACTTGCCGCAGCCGCTAGCACCGAGGATGCTGACGAATGCGCCAGGGCGGATATCTAGGTCGATGCCTTGGAGCACCTGCACCGGCTTGCCCTTGAGCCGGTACGTCTTGTTCAGGCCACGGATGGTCAGGGCGCCAGTGCTGGCGGTGGTGGGTACAGCGTGGGCGATGGCGTTCATGGACGGGCCTTTCAATGGTGGGTGCGCCAGCGCAGCAGGCGGCGGGTTAGCAGGGTGCATAGCCAGGACATCAGGTAGCCACTCAGGCCGATGCACAGCACGCAGACCATGATGATCTCCATGCGCGCAGCAGCTTCGGCGTTCATCATCAGGCTGCCGAGGCCGGCCCCGGCAGACAGGAACAGCTCGCTGCCTACCGAGGTTACCCAGGCGAAGGCCAAGGCTTGCAGCACTCCTGCGGCAATGCCTGGCAGTGCGGCGGGCAGCAGGATCAGCCAAAGCTGCTGCCAGCGGGTGAGCATCAACACGCGTGCTGCTTCGCGGTGCTGGCCGCGGACCTGGCGCAGGCTTTCAAAGGTGTTGAGCACCATCGGGTACAACGCTGCCAGGCTGACACTCAGCAACTTGGCGCCTTCACCATTACCCAGCCACAAGGCGATCAGCGGGATCCAGCCCAGCATCGGCACTTGACGCAGGGCGTGGAACAGCGGGGCGATCAGGCGATTGGCGGGGGTGGACAGGGCCATCAACGCCCCCAGCCCGACCCCGCCGACGATGCCGATGGCAAGCCCGCTGCAGGTGCGTAACAGGCTGGCCCACAGGTTGACCAGCAATTCGCCGCTGCCCAGCAGTTCGGCCAGTGCTGTGCCCACCTGCGCCAGGGGCACGAACGCATAGGCACCGGCCGCCCCTTGGCGAGAGGCATACTCCCAGGCACCGATCAACACCAGCGGCAGCACCAAGCCTCGCAAATCAGGTCGTTTCATCACAGCCTCCTCAACGGCATTGCCAGGCTGACAAGTGGCGTTCCACGCGTCGCAGGGTGAAGTCCAGGCTGAAGCCGATCAGCCCGGTCAGCACCACGCCGACCATAACGACATCGATGCGCAGCATCTGCCGGCCCATTTCGATCATCTGGCCCAGGCCGCTGTCGGCTGCCAGCAGCTCGCAAGCTACCAGCACCACCCAGGCGCGGGTCAGGGCCACGCGTATGCCGGTGACAATGGCCGGGACTGCAGCGGGCAGGGCAATCCGGCCCACCAGCGTGGGCCAGCGCAGGCGGTACACCGCAGCCACTTCGAAATGGCTTCGCGGGATTGCGCGGATACCTTCGCAGGTGGCCAATGCCACCGGGAAAAACGCAGTCTTGGCGACGATGACCACCTTGAAGGTTTCGTCCACGCCAAACAGCAGCACGAACATCGGGATCAGCGCGATGCTGGGCACCTGGCGCAGGGTGTGGAACAGCGGGGCGCAGTAGGCCTCAACGGTTTTCGACAAGGCCAGCGCCGCGCCAAAGCCTAGGCCGGCCAGTGCGCCGCCAGTGAAACCCAGCGCCAGCCGTGACAGGCTGCCGGCCAGGTGCTCTTGCAACTCGCCGGTGGCCAGCAGGTCGGTGAGGCTGTGCCACACTTCAAACGGCGGGATCAGCAGGTTGGCCGGGAACAGCCCGGCATTGGCCACCACGGCCCAGACAGTAAGCAGGGCCAGGGGTGACATGAACCAGGAAAGACGAGAGAGCACGCGCATGGCTGGCCTTGGGAAAGCAGAAGGTAGAGCTGTATCGCAAGAGCTGTGCCAGGCGGCGCGGGCCCCAGTTTGGCAGGCTGGAGGGAGAAGGGTGATGCTGGGGCAGCAGTCAGGTGCTTCCAGAGCAGCAGTAAGTCAGCAATATCGGTGCTGGCATCTTCGCGGGTGAACCCGCTCCCATAGGTACTACGCAGGTTCGATGATCAGCACTGCCCTGTGGGAGCGGGTTCACCCGCGAAGAAGCCAACCCGGTTTCAGCTTAGAAGTCGTAACTCACGCTGGTGTAGTAAAACGCCCCCTGTGCGCCCTCCGGGCTGGTAATGGAGTATTTGGGTACCCCATAAAGCTGGGCCCCCTCTAGCTTGTCAGGATGGCTGTCGAAAAGGTTGATCGCGCCCGCCGACACTGTCAGGCCAAGGTTGAAGCGGTACGAAACATCCAGGTCCGTCACCCACTGCGGGCTAAAGGTCTGATCGAGCGCGGGGTTGGCGGCATTGCGGTTTTTCCATTCGCCATAACGACGCTGGGCAACGGTGACGCTCCAGCCGTCATACAGCCAGTTGGCACTGAGGGTGAGCTTGTCTTTGGGGGTGCCGTCTTCAATCAGCCCCTGGGTATTGCGGCCGATGATCTGGTTGCCGGGGATGTTGCCCACGTTGTCCAGCCCGGTGATGCGGGTATTGTTGCGTGCATAACCACTATTGAAGTCCACACGCCCCCAACGGCCCACATCGAGTTGGTAATGGCCGGCCAGTTCGACGCCATCGGTGCGGGTGTCGGCGATGTTGGTGTAGAACGCCGCACTTTGGATGCTGGCGTAGGGCGTGCCGGCGAAAATCGGGCCCACCACGGACGCAGGCAACTGATCGGACAGGGTGATGCGGTTGTCGATATCAATCCGGTAGGCATCGATGGTCACCGAGGCATTGGCCAGTGGCTGCCAGACCAGGCCAACAGAGAAGTTGGTCGACTCTTCCGGCTTCAGTGCCTTGCCGCCGAGCAACGCAGCTTCCGCACTATCGGCACGCAGGGTGCGCTGTTGTACCTCGACCCAGTTATCGCTGCCTGGCGGCTGTTCCACCACCTGCACGCTGAACGATGACAACCCGCTCTGCACAAGCGACGGCGCCCGGTAGCCTGTGCTGGCGCTGGCGCGGGCAGCGATCTGAGGGGTGAAGTCGTAACGCATCGAAAGCTTGCCATTGGTGGTGTCGCCGAAGTCCGAATAGTGCTCGCTGCGCACCGCCACGCCGGCTTGGAATTGCTCGGTCACTTGCGCTTCCACATCCAGATACGCGCCGATTACGCGGCGGTCCAGCGATACTGCGTCGACCTGGGTGATGCCTGAGTAATAGCCAGGAATGCGCCGCCCGGTTAAGGGGTCACGCGTGTTGAACAATGGCCCGTTGGACCACCCGGCAGCATCGCCCTCGTTCAGGTCGTAGTTTTCCTGGCGCCAGGCCAACCCGGCAGAAACGGTCAATGGTTTGAACAGCCAGCCGTCGGCGAAGTCGCGTGTCCAGTCCAGGGTCAGGTTGGTCTGGTCGGCTTCGCGGCGGCCGGTGTAGATGGTTGACGGGCTAGCGGATCCCCAGCTCGGGTTGATCGCATCGTGGTCGGTGGAGTCGACCCGGTTGGCACCGTAGTTCAGCGCGAGGTCGAAGTTGCCCAGGGGTTGGCTTTCAAAGCGCAGCCCCCCGGTGACGGCAACGTCTTCCAGGCCGTAGCGGGTGATCGGCAGGCGGCCGTCAGGGTAGCGCGCCAAGGCCACGCTGCCGTAGTTGTTGCGCAACGTGGTAGGCGGGTCGAAGAAGTTCTCGGCATCGGTATTCTTGTGCGCATAAGTAGCAAAACCGTAGGCGCTGAGGCCCTCGCCCAGACCCATCTCGGCATTGGCGGTGAAGTTGTATTGGTCAGAGACATTGCCCGACCCCCAACGCCAGTTGCGGTAGCGATTATTTTGCTCGCGCGCGGTGCCGACGCTGGTGGAGCCGGGGTAGAAGATGCGGTTGTCGTCGCGGGTGTCGCTGGCCGGGTCCTGGCTGCCGGCGTCGAAGGCTAGGGTCAGGAAGCCATCGTTGGGCAAAGCGAAGCCTTTCCAGCCGCCCAGTTTGCGTTGCAGGCCGTCACCTTTCTTGTAACCGCCGAAGCGGTAGCCGGCGTTACCGCCTTCGTCGCGCTCCTTCAGCACGATGTTGATCACCCCGGCGATAGCGTCGGAGCCGTACTGGGCGGCCGCGCCGTCACGCAGGATTTCCACGCGTTCGATAGCCGACAGCGGGATCAGGCTAAGGTCCACGGCAGCCGCGCCACGGGCATTGACCAAGCCCTGGCGGGTGACATTGGCGCTGGTGTGGCGGCGCTTGCCGTTGACCAGCACCAGCACCTGATCCGACGCCAGGCCGCGCAGCGAGGCGCCCTGTGCGATGGAGCCGGCAAAGGCGCCTTGGGGCGACTGCGGGAAGCTGAACGAGGGCGACAGCGCAGTGAGCGCTGTGGACAGGTCGCTGGCGCCGGTTTCCTGGAGTTTTTCACCGCTCAGCACATCGACGGGCGCGGCGCTTTGCAGGGCAGTGATGTCGCTGCGGTGGGTGCCGACCACGACCACGGTATCGAGACGGTCGTTGGGTTCGGCGGCGAAACCGGGCGCGGCGAGGCCGGTAATGGCCAGGGCAATGGCGCTGGCCAAGAGGGTGTGATGGGGCATGGCGTAGTCCTTCCAAACAGCGTGGGGCTGTGGGCCGCGCTGCGGCCACAGTGGTTTTCAAATCAGAATCGGCTGGTAACGCTGACCCCGACGGTGCGTGGGTCGCCGTAGGTGATCACGTACTGCCCAGCGGTGCCGTTGGGCCGGCCGTGTACCTGGTAGCGACGGTCGGTAAGGTTGTTGACGAAACCGGTCACGCTCAGCTTGTCATCGTGGCTAAACCAGCTCAGACGGGCGTTGGCCAAGGTGTAGTGGGGCTGGCTGAGGGTTTGGTCGGCGCTGCTCTGGCGGTCGGCCAGGAAGTACTCCTTGTCACGGAAGCTAACGTCCCCACCGGCCACCAGTTTGCCCCCCACTTCCAGCGGGATGGTGTAATCGCCACCCAGCGACACCACGTTGCGCGGTGAACGCACGAAGCTGTTACCGCTATAGTCGCCGGTTACCGCACCGGTGTTGGGGTTGGTGTTCTTGAAATCGGTGTATTCGGTGTCGAGGAATGACACCGCTGCGCGCAGGTGCAGGCGCTCGGTCGGCTGGCCTTCGACCTCCAGCTCTGCGCCCTTGACCTTGCCCTTGGCGCCATTGGTCAGCGCGGTAGTGAGCACGCCGTTGTTCACCGTCAGCAAATTGACCTGGATGTCGGAGTAGTCGTAGTAGAAGAAGTTGGCGTTGACGGTCAGGCGGCGGTCGAACCATTCCGACTTCAGCCCTAGCTCGTAGGCGTCCAGCTCTTCCGGGTCGACCGTGGTCAACTGCGCCAGGCTGGTGGAAAGCCCGGTGTTGAAGCCGCCCGAGCGGAACCCGTGGGCGTAGCGAAAGAACACCCGCAGATTGTCACTGATGCGGTACTCGGGCGTGAGGTCGTAGGTCCAGGCTTCCCAGGTCTTGTTTTCCTGGCGGTTGCCGTTGGTGCCCGCGCCGCCCAAAGGGATCAGCGGGCCGTTGGCGCTGGCGCGAGTCAGCTGCAGCAGGTCCAGGTCGATGTCCTTTTTCTCTTGTGTCCAGCGCAGGCCGCCGGTGACGCTGAAATCGTCGGTGAAGTCGTAGGTCAGGTTGCCGAACAGCGCGTAGCTGTCGGTGCGGTGGTCGAAGCCCATGTCGCGCAATGCCGTGGTGCCCACCTGATTCGAGCCGGTGCCGTTGGGCGTAGGGCCGGGGGTTACCACCCGCTGCGCCGAGCTGTCGAGGTCTTCGTGGAAATAGTGCGCACCCAGCAACCAGTGCAGCGGGCGGTCTTCCGGCGACGCCAGGCGTAGCTCCTGCGACCATTGGCGGTAGCTGTTGTCGGTGATCGATGCACCGTTGACCTCGTAGGGGGTGTAGTCAGCGTCACTGGTGGAGCGGTTGCGGATGTAGTCGTAGGCACTGATCGACGTCAGCGTGTAGTCACCCAGGTAGTAATTGAACGTCAGCGAGGCGCCGTCGTGGTCCAGCCGGTAGTCTTCGTTGACGTTCAGCGAAATGTCGCGCCCATGCGGGCGTTGGTAGCCGACGTTGTAATAGCGGCCCACAGGTAGCGAGCCATTGCTGCCGTCGCCCTTGAACTGGCGGCTGTGTACCTTGAGCAGCGCGTCAAGGTCGGGGTTGAGCTGCGCCAGGAACTGCAGGCGGATGGCTTTCTTGTTCACATCGCCATAAGTGTTGCCGTCGAAGTCGTTGTTCTGGAAACCATCACGCTCCTCGGAGTACAGCGCCACGCGCCCGGCCAGTTTTTCGTCCACCAGCGCGCCGCCGATGGCACCGGTGACGATGCGCTCGTTCTTGCTGCCAAAGCCGACGGTGCCATACCCGTCGGTGTCGAAGGAGGGCTTTTTCGAGATCACGTTCACTGCGCCGGCCGTGGTGTTCTTGCCATAGAGGGTGCCCTGCGGCCCTCGCAGGATTTCGATGCGCTCCAGGTCGAACAATGGCCCGCCGCCGGCAACGGGGGCGTTGAGGTAGACGTCATCGGCGTAGATGCCGACCGGAAAGACCGTTGCCGCGCCGGTGTCGCCTGTGCCCAGGCCGCGGATGTACCAGCGCGGACGGCCGTCGCCGTCGGGGTTCTTTGCCGAGGCGTTGGGCACAAAGGTGGTGATGTCGCCCATCGAGCGCACGCCATCGGCGGTGATGCTGGTGCCTTTGATGGCCGATACGGCTACCGGGACTTCCTGCAAGGTCTGCTCGCGGTGCTGGGCCGTGACCGTGACCGTTTCCAGGGCCGGTTCGGTTTGGATCTCTTCGGTCGCGGCGAAGGCCTGGCTGCCGGTGCCGCCCAACAGCAGCGCGAGGCTGATCTGGCGGGCAAGAGGGTTGAGCTGGTGCATGGTGGATCTCCCCGTATGTAAAGCGTTGTTGGGGAGAGCTAGAGCAGGGACTGTGCCAGCTTGTTAACTATCTGTTTACAAAGGTCTTTTTCAGATTTCTGGAAAGGCCTTGCCTACTGGACAACAGTGGACTGCTGGGCGGGTGCTGCTGGGGCAGCAGCGCGGCCCTAGAGTGCCTGGGGCTGCGCTGCAGCCCCAAAAACTCATACGGCCAACCGAGAGGTCGAACCGATTACACTTTCCAGTACGCGAAAATCAATCCACGCCTTTACGTCGAAACGCCGTGGTATGAACCCCCACCTGAAGAGAAACTCGGTAAAGTCCTGCAGCGCCTCGATCGAGCGGCTGTCCAGGGCAGTACGCAAGCGCCGGTGTGCATCATCGCCATAGGCCGCCGCCACCCAGTACTCGCTGGTGTTCAACTCCCGCGCCAGAAAACGCCGGGTCTCGACAGGGTTGGCCCAGGCCCATTGCTCGGTGCGCAGCACCGTGTCGACCAGCGTACGGCTGGCATCGAAATGGTTTTCCAGCAGGTGCCGGTCCACGGTCAACGTGCGCGGGGTACCGTTGTTGCTACGGATCAGCGGGTCAGGGTGGCTGCCGGTGTCGACCACCACACGCAGGCCGAACTCATGGGCCAGATGCACCGCATGCGCACCCTTGAGAAAGATGGCGTCAATATCGCCGCGCAGCAGGCCAATCAGCTCGTTGTTGCGGCGGCTGACGCGGCTGGTGCCCAGGCTTACTTCGGCGCCGTACAGGTGCCGCTTGGCATCGTCGCTGTAAGTGCCGCCATAGGGGTAGTCGACCAGCTCTACATCGCCAACCGCCAGGCCTTCGAGCTTGAGGGCGTTTTCCAGCCCCCGCAGGGCTTGGGCACGGGTGAAGTCGATCTGTACGTTAGCCCACTTGGGTATGCCGAAGCGGCGGTTCTTCAGGTCGCGAATGCTGCGTACGCCACTCTCTTCAGTGGTGAGGATCAACTGCACTTCATCGCTCCACGACAGCCCCAGCACACGGGTCTCGACGCCGCTGGCGTATGCCCAGATCGCCGGGATGTTGCCGCCGTGGCGCACCGAGTTCTGCAGGTGATGGTCGTAGTGAGCTTCGCGCACCTCGCGTTCGCTGGATTCACGCAGCGACTGGATGTTGGTGCCGAACGGCGTGAAAGCCTCGGCCAGGCGCCCCGACTGCACGGCGATGCCGAGGCCGGTGGGCACGGGGCTGTGGGTGTACCAGAGCGTTTCCAGGGGCTTGGTCATGGGGTAACGGTTTTCCTGTCCATGGGGAGGGGGGGCAGCAGCTGTTCCAGTGGTTGCCGAGTGACCCAGTCGTGTACTTCGAAGCGCGCCGGGATGAAGCGCCAGCGCTGGAGAAACTCGACGAAGTCCTGCAGGGCATCAATGGCCTCATCTTCCAGCCGCGTGCTCAGGCGCAGGTGGGCGTCGCTGCCGTAAGCCACTTGCACCCAGTACTCGCTGCTGTTGGTTTCTCGCGCCAGGTAGCGACGGGTTTCGTCAGGGTGCTGGTGTGCCCAGCGTTCGGCGCGCAGTACCGAACCGAGCAGGGTACTCACCACCTGCGGGTGCTGCACCAGCAGGTGGCTGTCCACCGCCAGGGTACGTGGTGTGCCGTTGTTGCTGCGGATCAGCGGATCGGGGTGGCTGCCGGTGTCGATCACCGTGTGCAGGGCAAAGGCGTGGGCCAGTTGCACGGCGCTGGCACCCTTGAGAAAGATCGCATCGACCTCGCCGCGCAGAAGGCCGGTCAGCTCCAGGTTGCGGCCTTCGCTACGTGTGCTGGACACCGGCGTACCGGCTACGTTGCGCACCGGGCGGTCGCTGAAAGTGCCGTTGTAGCGGTAATTGACCACCTCCACGTCACCCACTTGCAACCCTGTAAGCTTAAGGGCGTTTTCCAGCCCGCGCAGGGCTTGGGCACGGGTGAAGTCGATTTGTGCCGCAGGCCAGTCGGGCAGGCCGAAGCGGCGGCCCTTGAGGTCTTTTACGGTGCGGATGCCGCTGTCTGGCCGGGTCAGGATCAACTGCACCTCATCGGCCCAGGAGAGGCCGATGACGCGGGTGTCGCGGCCTTGGGCACGGGCCCAGATGGCCGGGATGCTGCCGCCGTGGCGTACGGAATTGAGCAGGCTATGATCGAAGTGCGATTCACGCACCGCCTGCTGGTCGGCCTCACGCACGGACTGCACCTGGGTACCGAGCCCGGCCAGGTCTTCCTGCAGCCAGCCTTGCTGCACGGCAATGCCCAGGCCGGTGGGCACCGGGCAGCGTGTGTACCACAGGGTATCGAGGGGTTGGCTCATGTTCAGCTCCGATGGGTTTCAGGCTCTGGCCTGCTCAGGGGTGGTGGCTGCCTGCTGCACAAGCGGCAACACCTCCTGGCCGATACGCAAGGCTTCTTCCAGGTGCGGGTTGGCGGCGAGGATGAAGGTGCTGAAACCGGCATCTCGGTACTCAGCCAGGCGCTCTGCGATGTGTTGATGGCTACCCACCAGGCCTACGGTGGGGCCGGGCTTGGCCTTGGCGAAGCCGGCCCACAGGTTGCGTGCCAGGATAAGTTCGTCAAATCCCTGCAGGCCTTGGTGATAGGCCGCCTGGCGTGCACCACCCACAGAGTCCGAACCCGTCACGAAGCCCTTGGCGCCGGCGCTGGCCTTGCCCTCCAGGCGCTCGAACTGCTGGCGCAGCTCGCGCCAGGCTTGTTCTTCGGTCTCCCGGGCGAATAGGTCGACACGCAGGCCAAAGCGCAGGTTGCGGCCTTGCTTGTCGGCCAGCTCGCGTACCCGTTCGATATGCGGCTTGAGCTTGTCGATGGGCTCGGCCCAGTTCAGGTACACATCGGCATGGCGCGCGGCCACGTCCAGCGCGGCATCGGAAAAGCCGGAGAAGTACACGCCCGGTTTGCGTTCGTGTTGCAGGCCCGGTGGCAGGCTGCCGTTTTCCAGGCGGTAGATATCGCCTGCGTAGTTGAACTTGTCCTGGGTCCACAGGCCCTGGATCACGTCGAGGAATTCGCCGGTGCGCTTGTAGCGCAGGTCATGCTCCAGGAAGTCGCCATTGGCCCGTTGGCTGGCCGGGTTGCCGCCGGTGATGATGTTCCAGTCCAGCCGGCCACTGCTGAGGTTCTGCAGGATAGCGGCCTGCTGGGCGGCGTAGGCGGGCAGGGTCCAGGTGGCCTGGAAGGCGATGAGGAAGCGTATCCGACGGGTTTCTCGGGCCAGCGCGGCGGCCGCGATCCACGGCTCAGGGCCGGTGGGCAGCAACGCGCCTTCGAACCCGGCCAGCTCGGCGGCCTTGGCCACCTGGGCGATGTAGTCGATGTAGGTGAAGCCGTCGGCCTGGCCATCGGGCAGGCGGCCGGGGGCGATGTTGCCTGGGCGGTGCGCGGGGTTGCCGCGGTTGTGGCGGTCGGTGGACAGCTGCGGCCCATCGGTGCCCAAGGGCAGGCGCCAGAAGAATTCGGTGGTCATGGGGGCTCCTGAAGGGAGAGGGTGTGCGAGTGTGGGAGGTGGTGCAACGGCTGTGCCATGCGCGTTGCATGGCCCGTGGGGCGGGGGGTTGAGGCGTGGACGGGGGTAGGGGTGCTGCTGTGGCAGCAGTGCGGCAGCAATGGTTGCTGGGGTAGCAGCATGAGGGCCGCCAGGTGTAGGGCTTGGGTGATGTGGCGGCTGGGGGGGGGGGGCCCCCCCCCCCCCCCCCGCCGGCCCCCCCCCCCCCCCCCCCCCCCCCCCCCCCCCCCCCCCCCCCCCCC